>DASRJF010000299.1:0-3550 GCA_035649615.1 Planctomycetota bacterium
GGACAGCCCGGCGATCGAGATCATCACGATGGCGAACGTCCGCTGCGTCCGCTGGCTCTGGCGCAGGAGCTCGAGGGGCACGACGATCTCGAAGTCGTTCTGGGGGTGCGTCCGCGACACGGCGCGCTCCAGGATCCGGCCGACCGGGATGATCGCCTCCTCGCGCGCCACCGCGACGATCGCCTCGTCCACCTCGACCTTGATCGCCTCCATGGAGCCGGACGACCGCTTCACGGACGTCGCCCCGAAGTCCTTCATCATCGCGCTGTAGGGGACGTACACGAGGTTGTTCAGGTTCGCGACCTGGACCGGGCCGCCCGACTTGATCGGCTTCTCGGTCGCGATGCCGACGACCACGAAGTACTGGCCGCCGACGCGCACCTGCTGGCCGCGCCACGACTTGGTCCGGAAGAGCTTGCGCCGCGCCTCGGCGCCGACGACGCAGACGGGCCGGCCCTCCTCGAGGTCGAGGTCCGTCAGGAGGCGCCCCTCCTCGGCCGTGAAGCGGAGCACCTCGAAAAGGTCGGGCGTCGTCCCCACGACGCGGATGTCCGTCTTGATCTCCGCGGCCCACACGTCCTGGCGGATTTCCCGGATCGGGACGACCTTCTCGATGTCCGGCGACAGCTCCTTGAAGTGATCCAGTTCCTTCCGGGTCAGGCCGTACCGGAGGATCCAGTTCTGGTTCTGCTGGTCCTGCTGGCGGCGGTCCGCGGCGACGGGCTTGACGCTCCGGACCCGGATGTTGTTCACGCCCATGATCCGGATCTGCTCGAGGGTCTCGCGGCGCGCCCCCTCGTTGATCGACATCATCGCGATGACGGCGGCGACGCCGATGATGACGCCGAGGGAGGTGAGGACGGCCCGGAACTTGTGGAGCCCGAGGCTCTTCATGGCGAGGCGGGCGGACTGGAGGAAGTTCACGCGGCCACCGCCTCCGGCAGCAGGCAGCCGTCCTTGAGGCGCAGGATGCGCGTCGTCTTCGCCGCGAGCTCGGGGTTGTGCGTCACCATGAGGATCGTCCGGCCCTTCCGGTGGAGATCCTCGAGCATGCCGGCGATCACGTCCGCGGTGTGCGTGTCGAGGTTCCCCGTGGGCTCGTCCGCGAGGAGGATGAGCGGATCATTGACGAGCGAGCGCGCGATGGCGACGCGCTGCATCTCGCCGCCGGACAGCTGCCCGGGGCGGTGGTGGCGGCGGGGCGTCAACCCGACCTGGTCGATGAGCGCCGCGGCCCGCTGGTGACGCTCCGACGCGTGGATCCCCGCGTACAGCATCGGCACCTCGACGTTGCCCATCACGTCGAGCTGGGGGAAGAGATTGAAGGATTGGAAGATGAAACCGATCTTGCGGTTGCGGATGTGGGACCGCGCGTCGTCGTTCATGCCCCCCACCTCCTGGCCGTCGAGGAAGTACTGCCCCGCGGTGGGGCGGTCCAGGAGCCCGAGGAGATTGAGGAGCGTGGACTTGCCGGACCCGGAGGGGCCCATGATGGAGACGTATTCGCCGGGATCGATGTGGACGGAGACGCCGTTCAGCGCCGCGACGGGCACGATGCCCCGGGAGTAGGCACGGCCGAGGTTTTCGATCCGGACGATGGGCTCAGACATCGTGGCTACTTGCTCGATCCCTTCGACGGGTCGAACAGCGTGACTCTCTCGCCTTCCTTCAGCCCCTCGAGGATCTCGATGACGTCCTGGTTGGCCCGGCCCGGCTTCACCTCGCGCGGCGAGGGCGGGCTGGCGACGACGTAGACCAGCGTCTTGCCGTCCTTCTCGAAAATCGAGTCGACGGGGACGAAGACGACGCCCTTGACCTCCTCGATCAGGATCTCGGACTTGCACTTCATCCCGGGGCGGATCCGGGGATCGACCCCTTCCATCTCGATTTCGACGTCGAACTTGGAGCCGCCGTCGCTGGCCCACCACTGCTGCTGGCCCGAGACGCGGCTCACCTTGGCGACCTTGCCGATGAACGTCGTGTTCGGAATCGCCTCGGGCCGGATCTGGACCCCCAGGCCGGGGCTCACCTTGTTGACGTCGCCCTCGTTGACCTGGAGGGTGACCTTGAACGCGGTGAGGTCCGGAATCGTGACGAGCGGGTTGTGGGGATGGATCTTCCCGCCGACCTTCATCTCCTGGCTCTGGCCGCCCCAGTAGCGCTGGCGGGGGTCGCCGTAGAGCACGATCCCGTCGCTCGGCGACTTGATCGTCATCAGGTTGCGGTCCGCGTTCAGCTTCGCGAGGTAGTCCTCTTTCTGCCGCAGCGCCGTCTGCGCCCGGAGGAGCGTGGCCTGCCGCTGGTTGATGGCCGCGTTGACCGCGACCGTCTTGCCCGAGAACCAGATCTTGCGGTCCTCGAGCCAGGTCTCGAGCCGGGCCGTCTCGCGGAGATTGTCATACTCCAGGAGGAGCTTGTACGACAGCTCCGCGAATTTCAGGGTCATCTGCGACTTGCGCAGCGCCTCCTTCGCCTTGTCCACCTGCTGCTTGGACACGAAGTCCTTCTTGAACATGTCCTCCTGGTGCTTGACTTCGTTTTCCTGGTCCTTCACCGCCTGCCGGGCGTCCAGGATGACGCCGTTCGCCTCCTCGACCTTCTTGGGCTCTTCCAGCTCTTTCCATTTCTTCAGGTCACGTTCGGCCGACTTCACGTCGTCCTTGGCCTTGTTGAGGTCGAAGGCGTTCTGCTCCTTCTGGACCCGCAGGTCCTCGTCCGCCTGGACCACGTTGTTCTTCTCGGCCTGCAGCTCCAGCTCCGCCTGGCTGATGAGGCGGTCGATTTCGCCCTTGTCGATTTCGATCAGGACCTCGTCCTTGGCGACCGTGGAGCCCTCGTCGACGATCTTGGTGATCGTCATCTGCTGGTGGAACACCTGGGTGGCGACCATGAGGTTCATGGACTTGCGCGCCTGGAACGTCCCTTCCTCGGTGACCGTGATCTTGTAGTCGCCCTTCTTCACCGTCGCGACGCCGCCCTGCGGGGCGGAGTCCGGAGCCGGGCGGAACTTGACCCAGCCCCCGATGGCGAGGGCGGCCAGCGCGATCGCGCCGCCGATCCAGAGCAGTTTGCGCTTCATCGGACCCACCTTCCTTCGTCATCCGGCTGGAGCTTGCCGATCCACTGCAGGAGCCTCAGCTGCGTCACCTTGGCGGTCAGCAGCTGCGCCTCGTACGCGTTTTCCGCGTCCACCTTCTGCTGCCGCGCCGCGATCACCTGCAGGTTGTCCACGAGGCCGCGATCATACTCGTCTTCGATCAGCTCGAGGCCCCGTTTCGCGTCCTTTCGGGCGCGGTCCTGGATGTTCATCGAGGTTTCCGCCTGGCGCAGCGACGTGATGAGCCGCTGGGTCTCGCGCGTCAGCTCGTCCCGGGCGCGCTGGTGCGAGCGCTGCGCCTGCCTGTAGCTTATGACAGCCGCCTGGTAATCCCGGTTCAGCGTCGTGCGGTCCAGGTCGATCGACATCGAGGCCCCGAGCGCCACCGCGCGGGACCCCGTCTCGAACTCCTCGAAGGCGCGCGCCTCGGGCAGCTGGGCCCAGGTGTAGTTG
>DASRJF010000300.1:0-4632 GCA_035649615.1 Planctomycetota bacterium
CACCAACTTGATCAAGGCTCGATTTGACTTCCCGCATGAGCTGAGTGAACGATAGAGAATCTCGCCGTAGCTCCGACAGAAACTGATCAGGAGAGACAGCAGCAGAGCGAAGGCGGATTCGAATCCCGGTCCCGGCACCACAAAACAGTTTCAAGCTTCAAGCTTCAAGCTTCAAGCCAGAGACGAAGATCAATCGGAATGGACAAGCAGTCATCGCCGTTCGTTTGGGAAGACGTGTGGGTATTGCGGTCCGTCATCGGATCTCTTGGCATGTGGGGCCGCGGCGCAACGCTCGAGACCATCGTCAGAACGGGAGACATGATCAACCACGCTATCTTCAACTACGAGGAGTTGAATGATGGACTTTCGCGACTGATGGAAGGGGGCTACGTCCAGGAAGCGCGCCGGCGGTTTCGAGTCAGCCCAGACGTGCGGCGACATTTCCGGAGCCTGTCGAACCTGCCGGATCCACTGAAAGACAAGCGGGTCTTGGAGTTCCTGATCGCCAATCGCCGGCACTCTCAATTCAACCCAACGGAAATTGTTCCCAACTGCATTATCAAGCCTGAAGACTTCGAGGCTGCCGTCAAGAAGTACCTGGGTTAAGGACGCGGGGCTCACTTGCAACAAGCGAGAGTCGACCTGTCCCGGCACGTGTCCCCACCGGGCGACGTTCATCAGGGGCAAAGACCTGTCCCGATTGCATCAAGTTGTCGAGTTCCGGGATTGACGAAGTCAGTCTTCCGCCTTTGATAAACTCACCCTCCTCACCCTGAAGGAGGTCGCGTGCCCTTCTGGTTCTGGCGCAAACGCCCCAGTCGAACCTACACCGACCCGGAACTTGGTGAACTGGAACATGAAGTCGGTTTCTGGGGTGGAAGCAAGAGGCTTGAAGGGATTGGGGAGCTCCTGATCGATATCGAGGGTGACAGCGTGAAGCCGGAGGAATCCAGGCTTCAGTTGGCCAAGTCCATCCTAAGCCAGTTCGGGACGTATCTATCGGCCGCAAAGAACTACTTGAAGACACAAGACCTTGGTTCTCAATTCGGAAACCCGGAAGCCGGCGAGCTCACAATCGACGGTTTCTGGGTAATGAAGGAACAGGGAGTGTTCGAATTGCACTTTGGGCTGTCCAAGTGGCCGGATGCTTCAATAACCGTGATCTTCAGGGGCGGCCATCCGGTTGAGGTGATGTGCGGCGATTAGGGCTTGCCGAGTCACGATTCTGATGGCGCTTAGTCTTTCTCGCACAGGCCGAGGGCCGTCTTGAGATGCTCGATCGTGGCCTCCACCTGCGCACCGGTCGCGAATTCCCCGAAGCGCGAGCGCAGGCGGCGCTCCAAGGCCGCCAGGTCCTCATGCTTCAAGTCGTCCGGTCGAGTGCCCGACGCGTGCATCCGCTCGAATAGAAGGGTGATCTCTTCCGTGAGAATTGATCGGATCCTCCCGGCCTGATCGTCGTTCAGTCCCGCCTTCTCCGCGGCCCCTTTCGACAGCGACGCGCCGAGCACTTTCGCTTCGTGTTGCGAGAGGCGCACCGTCTCCGCGGACCGCATCCAGGGATCTCCGCGCCGGAATGAGGCGATCCGCTCCCCCTCCGCCGCGCGGCCGAGACGGGCGGCGCCCTCTCCGAGGATCGGGGTCGCGCGCTCCAGGACTCGATCGGCCGACGCGCCGGACGCCAGCCGGATCAGCACATGCTTGCCTTCCCAATCCACGCGGGATTCGGCGATCCCCGGAATCGTGTCCAGCTGCGCCAGCACGGGCGCCAGTTGGGAGCCTCAGCCGAGGCCCGCCTCGGCGCCTCAGCCAAACCGGCCGACCTGCACGACGAGGTAGTCGTCGCCGGACGCCGTCGACGGAGAAGGAGCCGCACAGCCGGCCGTACCGGCGATGATCAAGACCATTCCGTACAACCCCACTTTCATGGCTTCCTCCAGGCCTTGGATTGCTTCACTCGCAAGTACGCCGGCGCCGGTGAACACCGGCCTGTATGGGCGATTCCTCTCAACTACAACGCTCCGCGTCGAACGCGAATTCAAGTCCTTTCTCCGACACTCCCTGGTTTCGCCCCACTCCGATCATTCCTGTATAACGTCCCATCTCCGATGGAAGACCTCGTCACCGATCCCGTCTGCGGCATGACGTTCCCGCCCGAGAAAGCGGCGGCGCACGTCGTGCGCGACGGCAAGACGATCTACTTCTGCGCGGACGTCTGTCGGCAGCGGTTCGAGTCGAATTCTCCTCCCCCGCCGCCCCGGGCCGGAAAACACGTCTGCCCGATGCATCCGGAGATCGTCCAGGACGGCCCGGGCTCGTGCCCCAAGTGCGGCATGGCGTTGGAGCCCGGGTCGCCGAGCCTCGACAAGGGCCCGGACCCGGAGCTGAAGGACATGACCCGCCGGCTCTGGGTGAGCGCGATCCTGACCGCGCCGCTCGTCGCGCTCGCGATGATCTCCATGCATGAATCGACGTGGATCCAATTCGCGCTCGCCACGCCGGTCGTCCTATGGGGCGGCGCGCCGTTCTTCGCGCGCGCGTGGGCCTCGGTCCGCCGCGTCAGCCCCAACATGTTCACGCTCATCGCGCTCGGGACCGGCGCGGCGTACCTCTTCAGCGCGGTCTCGCTAATCGCCTCCCCGCATCCGGCGGTCTACTTCGAATCCGCCGCGGTCATCATCACGCTCGTCCTCGCCGGCCAGGTGCTGGAGCTGAGGGCGCGGCGCGCCACCGGTTCGGCGATTCGCGCGCTGCTGGGACTCGCGCCCAAGTCGGCGCGACGCATCGATCCGGACGGGCTCGACCGCGACGTTCCCCTCGACGCCATCAAGGTCGGCGACAAGCTCCGCATCCGGCCCGGCGAGCGGATTCCCGCGGACGGGGTCGTCGAGGACGGAACCAGCTCCGTCGACGAATCGATGATCACGGGCGAGCCGATGCCGGTCGAGAAGGCGCCCGTGGCCCGCGTCACCGGCGGCACCGTCAACGGCGCGGCGTGGCTCATCATGCGCGCGCAACGAGTCGGACGCGACACGCTCCTCGCTCAGATCATCCGTCGCGTCGAGGAGGCCCGGCGCACGCGCGCGCCCGCGCAGAAACTGGCGGACCGCGTCTCGGCGGGGTTCGTCCCCGCGGTGATCCTGATCGCGATCGCCACGCTGCTGATGAACGGATTCGCCAACGGCGTCGCCGTCCTCATCATCGCGTGCCCGTGCGCGCTGGGTCTCGCGACGCCGATGTCGATCATGGTCGGCACCGGCCGGGGCGCCCTCGAGGGAATCCTCGTCCGCGACGCCGCGGCGCTCGAGGCCCTCGCGCGCGTCGACACGGTCGTCCTCGACAAGACCGGAACGCTCACCGAAGGCCGGCCGGCGCTGGCGGAATTCCCGGGCGACGAGGCCCTGCGCCTCGCGGCCGGACTCGAAAAGGGCAGCGAGCACCCGCTCGCCGCCGCGATCGTCGCGGGCGCCGAGTCGCGCGGCCTCAAGATCCCGGCCGCCACCGAGATGAAAGTCCACCCGGGCCGCGGCGTGGTCGGCGTCGTCGAGGGGCGCCGGGTCGCGGTCGGCAACGCGGCGCTCATTCCGGAATTGAAGGGCGAAGGCGTCGCCGTCTCCATCGACGGCCGGATCGAGGGAGTGATCCAGGTCTCCGATCCCATCAAGGCGGGTGCGGCCGACGCGGTCGCCGCGTTGAAGCGGCGCGGGATCCGCGTCGCGATGGTCACCGGCGACCACCAGACCAACGCCGAATCGATCGCGCGACAGCTCGGCATCGAGGAGGTCTACGCGAACGTGCTTCCCGAGGACAAGGGCGAGCGCGTCCGCGCGCTCCAGGGCCAGGGACGCGTCGTCGCGATGGCGGGCGACGGCATCAACGACGCGCCGGCGCTGGCCCTGGCCGACGTCGGGATCGCGATGGGAACCGGCACGGACGTCGCCATCGAGAGCGCCGCCGTCACGCTCGTGAAGGGCGACGTCCGCGGCATCGTCCGCGCCCTGGGGCTCGGCCGCGACGTCGCGCGCAACGTGCGGCAGAACCTGGTCCTCGCGTTCGTCTACAACGCGGTCGCGATCCCCCTGGCGGCCGCCGGCCTGCTCAGCCCCATGATCGCCGGCGCCGCGATGTCGCTCAGTTCAGTTTCAGTCATCGTGAATGCGCTTCGACTCCGGAAATCATAGAATCCCTTCCAAACCAGGAGGACCCAATGCGAGCACTGGCCCTGCTCTTCATGGCCGCAACCTCGACGTGGGATTTCGAAAAGGACGAGATCGACAAGGAACCCGCCGGATTCGAATTCGCGACGACCGCCAAGACGCCGGCGGGAAAGTGGACGATCCGCAAGGAAGGCGAGAACAAGGTCATCGTCCAGACCGACGCCAACAAGACCAAGAGCCGGTACGCGCTCGCGCTCGTCAAGGACTCCTCGTTCAAGGACCTCAAGCTCTCCGTCAAGGGCAAGCCGGTCTCCGGCGAAGTGGACCAGTCGGTCGGCGTGGTGTGGAGGTGCCGGGACGGGGACAACTACTACGTGGCCCGCTCGAACGCCCTCGAAAGCAACGTCCGGCTCTATCGCGTGATCCAGGGGACCCGCACCCAGCTCGCGAGCAAGGAAGAGGTCAAGCTCAAGAC
>DASRJF010000301.1:0-8961 GCA_035649615.1 Planctomycetota bacterium
CGCTTATGGGGGGTCGACAGCCTTTCATGAGGGCGTCCGGCGACGGAAGCGTACGGGTACGTGGCGTTGAACCCTTCGCCCCATGCAATGCAGGGGGCCGTGAACCCCGCCAGGGCCGGAAGGCAGCAACGGTAGCGGTCATCCTCATGTGCCGTGGGTCGCGGAGGGGGAGCCGGCGGCTCGCAGCGGGACGTCGTCCGGCCGTTCGAAGAAAGGGCGCGGCAACCTTTCAGCTCCAAGCTCCAAGCTTCAAGCTTCAAGCCCCCGACGCCCCAATTCCAAATTCCACATTCCAGATTCCACATTCCACCTTCCAAGTCCAACGTCATCACACGAACCGCCCTGTTCTCAGGTAAAGCAGTTTGAAATCCGGGGATTTCGCTTTCAGGATCTTCTTCGCCGCCTCCACGTACCACTTCCGCTGGCCCGCGTACTTCTCCGGCTGCTCCACGCGGTCCGACTTGTAGTCGATCACCGTCAGGCGGCCGTCGATCCGCGCCACGAGGTCGATCACGCCCTGCATCACCCCGCCGTCGTGCGGCAGGAGGAACGGAAGCTCGCGCGCGAGGAATTCCGCCCCCGCCAGCGTCTTGAACGCCTCCGTGCCGACGAAGGACTGCAGGATCGCCCGCGCTTCCGTGGCGTCCTCGATGCCGAGCTCCCGGGCCCCCGCCTTCACGAGGCGATCGACGTCGGGATTCCAGAAATCGAGCCGTTCCAGGACGAGATGGCACAACGTGCCCGTGTCCGCGGCGCTCGACAGCGCCGCCTCGTCCGCCGCGACCTGGGTCCGCTCCACCCGGGATTCCTGCAGCGCCGTCGGACTCGTGAAGCGGACCCTCTTCGACGCCTCCACCCGCTCCGTCTCCCGCCGCTTCCAGGACCGATCGAGCGCGGTCCACGACGGGGCCTTCTTCCGGCGCCCCGCGCGCGCCCGCGATTCCTTCCGCCGCGGCTCCTTCCACTCCAGCTTCCGCACCTCGAGGTCGAGCCCGCCCGCCTTGATGGGTCCGCCGGCCTGGTCCGGCGTCGCGGGCCCTCCGGCGCTCCCGATCGCCTTGAACAGCTCCGACAGGAAGCACGCGCCGCGCCAGTTCTCGCCCCCGGTCAGGACCAGCCGCTCCCGCGCCCGCGTCATGGCGACGTAGAGCACCCGCTTCGACTCCTCCACCGCGCGCCGCCGCCACGCGTGGGCCAGGAACGCCCCGCCCGCGTCCACCAGCGGGCCGCGCCGGATCCCGAGGACGCGCTCGGGCCAGTCGTACCGGACCGGCGGATCGTCCCGGCGCGCGCTCGACCGGTGCAGGTCGGGAAGGAAGACGACCGGGAACTCGAGCCCCTTGGCCTTGTGGATCGACATGATCCGCACCGCGTCGAGCCCCTCGTCCGCCAGCGGGCTCTCGCCCTCCTCGGACATCTCGCGGATGTCCCGGCTCACCCGCCGCAGGAATCCCCTCAGCGTCGGCGCCTCGACCCCCGAGGCCTCGAACGCCTCCGCCGCCTGGCGCATCTTGAGCAGGTTCACGACGGCCTGCTCGCGGTGCCAGGACAGGCCCGCCAGCTCCAGGACCTCGGTGCGCTCGAAGATCTCGTCGATCAATTCCGGAACCGTCATCCGGCCGTGCCGCCCGTGGAGGTCCCGCAGGAGGGCGAAGAGCGACGCGACCGGTCCCGGGGGACCCGGCGTGCGGTAGTCGAGCGTGCGCCTCTTCACGAGGTCCATCAAGGCGTCGTCGTCGGAGGCGCCGAGCGGCGACCGGAGGAGCCCCGCCAGCGCGATGGCGTCGTGCGGATCGGCGATCGCGCGCAGGAGGTTCACGAAATCGATCACCTCCTGGGTGCCGTAGTAGAACTTCTCGCCCTCGACCACGAACCGGACGCCCCGCGACCGCAGGCGGTCGAGGAGCACGTGGACGTCGGTGAGCGCGCGCAGGAGGATCGCGACGTCGCGCAGCCGGAGCGGCCGCCGCGAGCCGGGTTCGCGGTCGGGGATCTCGAGCTTTCCGACGCTGGTGGCGATCCAGTCCGCGATGGCGCCGCCTTCCGCCTCGCGCGCGTGCGCGCTCGAGAGCCGGCCCGCGGGTCCGTGGAAGAGGAGCGCCTCCACCTTCTGCGACGGCAGCTTCGGATCGCGCCCCTCGACCGCGAAGATCTCCTCGTAGTCGGGCTGCACCTCGCCGCGCTTCGCGATGATCGTCCGGAAGAGGGCGTTGACCGTGCCCAGGATCCCCGAGTGGCTCCGGAAGCTGGT
This sequence comes from Planctomycetota bacterium, assembly GCA_035649615.1. Lineage (GTDB taxonomy): Bacteria > Planctomycetota > MHYJ01 > MHYJ01 > JACPRB01 > DASRJF01. The sequence continues at coordinate 2,252 of DASRJF010000301.1, forward strand.
CTCGAGCCGCTCCCGCCGCCCGCCCTGCTCCAGGATCCGGTCCTTCAGGCGCTCGTAGGCCACGATGTCGGCGCCGCGGAAGCTGTAGATCGACTGCTTCGGATCGCCGACGATGAAGAGCTTGCCCTTGGCGAGCCGCACGGACGCGGCGTCCGGCGCGCGCCGCTCCCCCTCCTCGGAGAGGAAGAGCGCGATCTCGCACTGCACGGGATCGGTGTCCTGGAATTCGTCGACGACGACGAAGTCGTATTTCCGCTTCGCCTGCTCGCGGACCTCCGGGAACTCCTCCGACGCGAGGAGATCGCGCGCCTTCATGAGGAGCCCGTCGAAGCCGACCCACCCCTCGCGCCCGAACGAGGCGCGGAAGGAGCGCGCGAAGGATGAGACCAGCCCCAGCGCGTCCGCCAGGAGCTCGGCATCGAGGCGGGCGAGGTCGGCGGCGAGCGGGAGCGCCTCCGCCATCAGGTCCTGGGCCGCGTCGAACGTCCCCGGGGGCCACCCCGACTTCGCCGTGCTCGCCTTGTGGGGGAGATCCTCGAAGCCTTCCGGGGTCGGAGACTGCAGGTACGACGCGACCTGGATGAGCTGTTTCTTGAGATTGTTCTCGCCGGGATGGCGCGTCGCGAGCGATCCGAGCTGCCCCGACAAGTCGGCCACCGCCTTCACCAGTTTCGTGCGGCCCGCCTCGATGGCGCGCTCCGGATCGAGCGCCCAGTCGGGGACGTGGAACGACGACAAGCCCGCCGCAACTTCGCGGAGGTCGTCCAGTCCCGCCTTCGCGAGGACTCTCAGCCATTCCGCCCGGCGGGGCGAGTCCGCCCTGAGCTCGGCGTCGAGCCAGCGGCCCCACTCGCGCTCGAAGAGCTCGTCGAACTTCGGCCCCTCGTCGACCGCGAACGACGGCACGAGGCCCGCCTCGATGGGGAACTCGCGCAGGAAGTGGGCGCAGAATCCGTGGATCGTCGAGATTTCGGCGCGGTCGATCTCCGCCAGCGCGGCGAGCGCCCGGCCCTTGAGCCCGTCCCTGGCCCGCTCGTCCCATCGCGCCCGGTCGCGCCGGTCCTCGTCGGTGACGGGGTCGAGCAGCGCGCGCAGGCGGGACTCGAGGCGGATCCGCATTTCGGCGGCCGCTTTCTCGGTGAAGGTCAGCATGAGGATGCGCCGAAGCGGGATTCCCCGCGCGAGGAGGCGGCCCATCACCGCGTCCACGAGCAGCGTCGTTTTCCCCGTGCCCGCCCCGGCCGTGACCGCGACGTTCTCCTCGGAGAACGCCGCGCGATCCCGCGCCTCGCGATCCCTAATCGGCTTCATCGCCGGCCTCGTGGAATCGCTCCGCCCGCAGTCTCGTGGGAGTATGCTGTTTCCGGCACGACGTCCGGAAGTCGCAGTGCTTGCAGTGATCGCCCGGCCGGACCACGAACTCGCCGTGGGCGATCGACGCGAGCGACCGGCCGAGCCGGTCCGCGAAATCCGCGCCGGCGTCGCCCAGTCCGCCGTCGAGCCACATCTCCCCCTTCTCCCCTTCCGCCAGTTCGCGCAGGAACAGGTAGCCCGATTTCGAGACCGCGGGGGCGACCGGGAGTCCCTCGGCCTTAAGGACCTTCTCCGCCAGGAGGAAGTACAGCGGCGGCTGGCAGTAGCGGCCGCTCTTCACGCCGCTCGACATCAACGAGGTGTACTTCTGGGACCGCGAACGCTTGTAGTCGATGACCCGGAACGCTCCGTCCGGCCGCAGGTCGAGCCGGTCGACGAAGCCCGCGACGCGGAGCTTCAAGCGGCCGACCTGGATCTCGCCCTGGAGCCCCTCTTCGAAGCGCGACGGGACGAATCCGTCGAGGTTCGCGAGATCCCAGGCGACGGCGGCCTCGAGGAGGCGGCGGATCTCCGCCTTCTCCGCCTCCCAGACGAGCGGGTGGCGGATCGAGCGTTCCGACTCGAGCTTGGCGAAGGCCGCGGCGAGCGCGCTGTCGAATTCCGGCTGCGCCCCGGCCGGCGTCGGGGGAAGCCGGCCCTTCAGGCGGCGGTGGAATTCCTCGAGGAAGCCGTGCATGAGACGGCCCTCCTCCATCGCGCTGGTTTCCCGCTCCTCTTCGGGCTCGTCCAGCGGCCGGAGGCGGAGCACGCGCCCGGCGAAATACTGGAAGGGGCACGTGGCGAACGTTTCGAGCGCCGTGGGCGAGAGCACCCGCTCCGGAAGCCGGATGGAAAGGCAGCCGTCGCGCGTCCCCGGCGTGCGGTCCTGGTCGATCAGCTTCAGGAAACCGGCGCGCCGCTTGAACCCCGCCGCGTCCGCTCCGAACGCGCGAAGGGCCGACGCCACGCGGGTGGCGTCGCCGGTCAGCGACTCGAGGATCGACGCCTCCTTGCGCGTCAGGAGCGTCGCGGCCACCGAGGCGTACCGCTCCGCGGGCGGACGGGGGACGCCGGTCCCGTCCTCCCCGAGAAAGGTCGACCTTACCCGCGTGCGACCGCGGTCGTCCGACCGCTGCCAGGAGAGGACGAGCCGCTCCCGGGCCGATTCCTTCAACAGCGCGAAGAGCAGCCGCTCCTCGTCGTATCCCTTCAGCTTCGACGGGAGCCGCGGGCCGAGCCGGTTCGCGATCCGCGACCGGACGGAGTCGCGCACGAACGGATCCTCGATGATGAAGCGCGGGAAATCGCGCTCGTTCAGGCCGAGGACGATCAGCCGCCGGTGGGGCAGGCCCCGCGCGGCCATGGCGTCGAGGACGTTCACGCCGGACCCGGATCCGAGCGGCGCCTTCAGATCCGCGAGGAGCCGGAGCGCCATGTCGCGCCGGTCGGCCGCCGACACCGCGCCCGCGACGCGTCCCAGGTCCACCAGCCGCGCGAACGCGTCGCGCACGCCGGCCGCCGCGTCCCCGGGGAGCAGGAAGTCGCGGAACAGGGCGAGCGCCCACGCCGCATACTCGGGCCACGTGGAGTCCAGCGGAGGCGTGGCGCGATCGAGGAGAAGCTCCACCGATTTCCGGAACGACTCGACCTGGTCCGCGGGCACCTCGAATTCGACTTCGTCGTCCCGCTCTCCCCGCTTCCGGACCCACGCGCCTCCCTGGGGAAGGCGGCGGCGCCACTCCGCCGACCCGCGTCCGATGCCCAGCACCCGGCTCATGGCGTCCCAGAGCACGGGGTCCGCCTTTCCAGCGTGGCGGAAGTGCGGCGAGGAGAGGAGATCCAGGACCGCGGCCCGGGAGAATTCCTCATCGGCGAGCGTCAGGAGCGTCTTCGCGGCCGCGACGTACGGATCGCCGTCGAGCGGCCGCCGCGCGCTCGACGTGAACGGGATGCGGTGGTCGCGGAACACGGTGTCGATCGTCGCGGCGTACGGCGTGAGGGTCCGGGCGACGACTCCCATCTCGTGGAACGGCACGCCCTCGGCGCGCCACTCGAGGATCCGCTTGGCGGCCGCCCAGACTTCGTCACGCGCCCCGGAGGCGTGAATCACCTCCGGTCGCACGGGGACGCCGGGGCCGGGATCGAGCGCCTCCTGCGTGCCGGCGAGCGGAACCACGACCTGGACGAAGAACTCCTCTGCGAAGGCGTACTCCGGCCGCTTGATCCACGGATAGAAAAGCCTCGTGGGATAAGACTGGGAGACGGCGCGCAGGAGATCGATCTGCACCTGGACGAGCTCGACGACCCCGTAGTAGACGATCTCCTTGAAGGCCGCGAGCTCGGCGGCCTCGGGCGCGCGTTCGGCGGCGCGGCGCACGATCTCCGCCCGGTCCGTCCACTCCCGGCGCCTTAGCTCGGATTCGTACGCCTTCAGGAGGGCGAAGATCTCGCCGAGCTTGACGAGGTCGTCCTCGCCCAGGAGTTTCTCCCCCAGCGCGGCGTAGGCGATGTCCGGATCGACCGCGCCTTCCCGGAGCTCGAGGAGCAGGTCGAGGAGGGGGCGGGCGAGTTTGGGGGATCCCGCCGCGTGGTTCAGGTAGATGCTCTTGTCGAATTCGCGCGCGACCAGGTCTCCGACGAGGCGCTCGAGGAGGTACTCATCCTCCACCGGGGGCACCGCGCCGGCGGCGAGTCGCGCGAACGACATCAGGTGGTGGAACTGGACGGCCGCCACGCCCCCGGGAAAGGCCTCGAGGGCGAGCTCCTTCAGCCGGTTCGCGAGGCGGGCCGACGGCGCGACGACGGCGATGGGCGCGAGCGGATCGCCCTTTTTCAGCTCGCGGAGCCGCGCGATGAACGCCGCCTCGAGCGAGGGATGGAACGGCCCGTGGGCGACGTGGAGCACGAGCTGATTATAGGCAGGCCGGTGTCAGGCGGGGTCACGAGACGGCTTGGGGGGGGGTGTTCGTGGTCGCTTCCATATTCCAGATTCCATATTCCATTCCAGATTCCACATTCCATTCCAGATTCCATATTCCAAATTCCAGATTCCAGATTCCATCTGGTACGTATACCTGTCATGAAAACTCTAGCCTTGCTGGCCCTCGTCCTGATCGGCGCGCAGGACGCTCCCAAGAAGCGCGGCTTCCTCGGAGCTCAGGTCTCGGAATCGAATGGCGCACTCAAGATCGATCGGATCGTGGCCGGCAGCCCCGCGGAAAAGGCAGGTTTCAAGGTCGGCGATCTCATCATGACCGTCGACGGGGTCCCCGTCACCACCCAGGCGGCGTTCGTCAAGCTCATCCAGGAGCGCGGAGAAGGCGCCACGATCGAGCTTCAAGTGAATCGCGAGGAGAAGGACTCGCGCGAGGGGACCGCCCAGAAGGTCAAGATCACCCTCGTGGCGCATCCCCAAGACCTTTTGGAAGCGCCCGACACATCGCCCGGGATGCTCAAGGTCCGCAAGTTCATGGACCTCGCGTACGGGGACCATGAACGCCACAAGCTGAACCTGGTGCTCCCCGAAACGGACAAGCCGTTCCCCGTCGTGATGTGGATCCACGCGGGCGCGTGGTCGTTCGGCGGGCGCGAGAACGAGACCGCGCTCGGCATGCGCCTCGCGGAGCGCGGCATCGGCTTCGCGGCGATCAGCCACCGGCTCACGAGCGGCGCCTGGATGGATCCGAAACTGCCGAAGGAGGGCGTCCGCCACCCCGCGCACGTCGAGGACGGCGCGCGCGCCTTCGCGTGGCTGCACAAGAACATCAAGGCCAAGGGCGGCGATCCCGCGCGCCTGTTCGTCTCCGGCCACTCGTCGGGCGGGCACCTCTCCGCCCTGCTCGCGCTCGATCCCCGCTATCTCAAGGCGCACGACCTTCCGATCACCGCGATCCGCGGCGCCATCCCCGTCGGCGGCGGGTACGAGCTGACGAAGTACCACGCCCACCTGGCCGAGGGCATGAGCAAGGAGCTGGCCGACGCCCACTTGGAGTACATCTTCGGGAAGCGCGAGGACTGGGTCGCCGCGTCGCCGACGACGTACGTGAAGGACGCCAAGGTCCCGATGCTCGTGATCACCGAGGACGACCCCGGCTTCCAGCTCTACAAGGCGGACTTCGAGGCCGTCGTGCCGAAGGGGTCGCCGATCACGTTCTGGACCGCCGCGGATCGGGAGCACCAAACCATCACCTCGATGATGAGCCGGAAGGAGCCCGACCCGCCTCGAGACAAGATGATTGAGTTTGTTCGGTCCCTGTGTAATCCCTGATTTTCGATTCTCGATTGGCCGAATCCTTTTGCGGAGCCTCATGCAGATCGCGGAATCGTGACTGCGACTCCTCTATCGAGAATCGTTCAGGGCATGCGATGTTTCTTTGAGCTACTCGAACTCTAGGGTTCAATGCTCTCGTGAAGGCCGTGTGCCCGGGCTGCTCGAGCGAGACCTACCTCACGGGGTCCCGGATCCCCGAGACGCTCACTTGCTCCCGGTGCGGGGGCGATCTCCTCGACGAATCGCTGCGGCTGGAAACCTCGCGCTTTGAAGTTTTCGCCGCCGCGCTCCCGTCGATCCCCGAGTACCACGTCCAGGATGTCATCGCCCGCGGCGCGTACGCCGCGGTGTACCGCGCGTGGTCCGCGTCGACGGGGATCGTGGCGATCAAGGTCCTGGCGGGGCCCTCCATGGAGGATCCGCAGACCGTCGCGCGGTTCCGCCGCGAGGCGGAGGGGATGCTGGTCCTGAAACATCCGAACATCGTGAAGATCCTGGACGCGGGCGTCTCGCGGCCGTGGCACTACCTCACCATGGAATACGTGGACGGCGCGTCGATGCGGACCGTCCTTTCCCAGGACCGGCCCCCGCCCGTCCGGGACCTCGTCCGGATGATCCGCGACGTCGCGGGCGCCCTCCAGCACGCCCACGAGCACGGGATCGTCCATCGCGACCTGAAGCCCGAGAACATCATGATCCGCGAGGACGGGACCCCGAAGGTGACGGACTTCGGGATCGCGCGGTTCAAGCACCAGGACGACACGCGGCTGACGGGGACGGGCGTGATGCTGGGCACGCTGGAGTACGCCAGCCCGGAGCAGGCGATGGGACGCAGCCACTACGTGACGGAGCGCAGCGACATCTACAGCCTCGGCGTGATCCTCTATGAATGCGTCGCGGGGAAGCTCCCCTTCACGGCCACGGGCACCTTCAAGATGCTCTGGAACATCCAGAACTTCGACCCGCCGCCGCCGTCGTCGCTGAACCCGGACGGCGACGAGGCGCTCGACGCGATCATCCAGCAGGCGATGTCCAAGGATCCGCAGGCGCGCCAGGCCTCCGCGGGCGTGCTGGCGGTCGAGCTCGA
>DASRJF010000302.1:0-3041 GCA_035649615.1 Planctomycetota bacterium
AAGAGCTTCGCGCCGTGGCGATGGGCGACGATTCCGGCGCCGATCGCGAGCCCGCCCCCGCCGCACGGGACGACCACGGCGTCGACCCGGGCCTCCTCGTAAATCGCGAGCGCCGTCGTGCCGCCGTTTCCGGCGATCACGTCCGGATCGTCGTAGGCGGACACCCACGTCGCGCCGTCGAGGCGCTCGAGGGCGTACTTCTGGGTCGGGTCGAACGTGTCGAAGGGGGCCTTGACCAGCGTCGCGCCGAGCGCCGCGATGCGATCCGCCTTCACGGCGGGGACCGTGCGGGGGACGAAGATCGTGCACGCGACGCCCGCGTCGCGCGACGCCCACGCGAGCCCGAGCCCGTGGTTGCCCGCGCTCGCCGAGGCCACGCGTTCGGGTTGACCCGCGGCGAGCTTCGCGACGGCCCCGCGGACCTTGAACGAGCCGGTCTCCTGCTCATTCTCGCACTTGAGGAGCACGTCGCCGCCGTAGAGGGTGGAAAGCCACTCGCTCCTCACGAGCCGCGTCCGCTTCAGCTTGGATCGCACGGCCGCATCGGCCCTGAGGATCAGGTTGAAGTTGACTTGATATTCCATGTAACGGTTCGCCCCGGAGACGGTCATAATAATCCAAATGTGTCCTTCCTGCGGCGAGATGCTCGTGACGTTCGAGCTCGAGGGAATCGAGACCGACCACTGCGTCGCGTGCGGGGGGACCTGGCTGGACGCGGGCGAGATCGACGAGATCCTCGGGCGCGCGGGCCGGAGCGTGCAGGAATTGCGCGACGCGGTGAAGGCCGCGGGCGGGCCGGCGCGCGGCAAGCGGACGTGTGTCCGGTGCCGCGCGAGCCTGAAGGGAGTGACGTTCCGCGGCGTCGAGCTCGATCGCTGCCCTTACGGACACGGAATCTGGCTCGACAAGGGCGAACTTCCGGCCATCGCGAAGTCCGGCACCGGGGAAGTCGGCGGATTCCTGAAGGAATTATTCAAGGCGGAAATCAAAGGAGCTTGAGATGGGCGCTGCGATCGTGATTCTCCTGGTCTTCGGCGGGGTGTTCGTCCTGGTCGCGCTCGCGGCGATCGGCATCTACAACGGCCTCGTCGCGCTCCGGAACCAGACGAAGAACGCGTGGGCGCAGATCGACGTCCAGCTCAAGCGGCGCCACGACCTCGTCCCGAACCTCGTCGAGACCGTGCGCGGGTACGCGACGCACGAGCAGAAAACGCTCGAGAACGTCATTGCCGCGCGCAACCAGGCGATGGGCGCCGGCAGCGTCGACGACCGGATCAAGGCGGAGGCGGGCCTGAGCGGCGCGCTCGGCCGGCTCATGATGGTGGTCGAGCAGTACCCCCAGCTCAAGGCGAACACGAACTTCCTCGCGCTCCAGGAGGAGCTCTCCTCGACGGAGAACAAGATCGGCTTCGCGCGGCAGTACTACAACGACGCCACGATGCAGTACAACACGAAGCTCGAGTCGTTCCCCTCGAACCTGCTGGCGGGGATGTTCCACTTCCAGCCCGCGACGTTCTTCGAGATCACCGACGCGGCGCAGAAGGAAGCCCCGAAGGTGAAATTCTAGGACGTTGACCGTTCGCCGCACGCCGTGACGTTCGCCGTTTGCCGTCCACCGGCAGGCGGAAAACGGCAAACGTAACGGCAAACGGTTGACGGGAAACGCGCCTCGACATGTGGGAAGCCATCGCCGCCAATACCCGTCGCTCCTGGCTTCTCATCTCGTTGATGGGGGTCCTCCTGGTCTGCGTCGGGGCCGCCGTCGGCCTCGTGATCTCGCCCGACGGCGCCGTCTTCGGGATCCTCTTCGCGCTCGTCCTGTGGCTCCTCCTGTGGGCCATCGCGGCCACGGCGGGCGACTCGCTCCTCCTCTTGTCGGCGGGGGGGCGGAAGATCGAGCGCGATGACGCGCCGCAGGTTTGGAACGTCATCGAGGAGATGAAGATCGCCTCGGGCCTGCCCTTCATGCCGGACGTCTACCTCGTCGACGACCCGAGCCCCAACGCCTTCGCGGTCGGGCGGGGCAAGAACAAGGGCGCGGTCGCGGTCACGACGGGCCTCCTCAAGCGGCTCAACCGGGACGAGCTGCAGGGGGTCATCGGGCACGAGATCGGCCACATCAGCAACCGCGACACCTTCTTCATGACGATGGCCGGGGTCATGCTCGGCGCGATCGTGATGATCTCGGAAGTCGTCCTGCGGATGATGGGGTGGGGAGGCCGGGCCGTCCGGAAGGGCAAGGGCACCCACCCCGCGGTCATGCTCCTCGCGCTCCTCGCCGTGATCCTGGCGCCGCTCTTCGCGCGCCTCCTCTACCTCGCGTGCTCGCGCCGGCGCGAGTACCTCGCCGACGCCTGCGGCGCGCGCTTCACGCGCTATCCCGAGGGGCTGGCGTCGGCCCTCGAGAAGATCTCGGGGAGCTTCGGCCGCCGGATGGAGGAGGACGAGTCGAGCACGGGGAACAAGGTGCTCGCGCCGCTGTACATCGTGAACCCGATGCAGGCGTTCGTCGCCGCCGCCCTCTTCTCGACCCATCCGCCGACCGAGGACCGCGTCCGCATCCTCCGCGGCATGGCGGGCGCGGGGTACTCGGCGTACGAGGAGGCGTTCCGGAGGATGCACGGCGCGCGCGACCATTGCATCGGCGCGCGGACGCTCCAGGTCGCGGAGCCGGTCTCGATCCGCGCCGCGACGCCCGAGCCCGAGTCGAGCGAGGACCGGGTGGGGCGGTTGCGCGACGTCGAGATGCTCGTCAGCCGGCTGAACGACCTCCTGGTGCTGACGTGCGCGTGCGGCGTGGGGATCCGCGTTCCGGCGGACTTCAAGCGTCCGGCGGTCACGTGCCCGCGCTGCGGCCGGTCGAACGATCTCCCCGCGGCGCCCACGGCCCCGAGCGCCGACGCCCCGATGACGTACCGGCGGCGCGGCCAGGGGTGGGAATCGTTCAAGTGCGAGTGCGGGGCGGCGACGCAGCTCAGCCCGAGTTTCCTGGCCGACGCGGTAACGTGCGCGAAATGCGGACGAAAGATTTGGATAGAGAA
>DASRJF010000303.1:0-2772 GCA_035649615.1 Planctomycetota bacterium
CGTTCCACTTGCGTGCACTCGCCTCAGCCGTCCTTGTGACCCGTGAACAGGATGGGCACGTTCCGGATCCTGGCCTCGTCGAGGCCGTCTTTCCAGGTCTTCGCCCAGAGGATGGCTCCCCCCTTGTCCTGGGGGGCGGACCCGGACAGGCTCAGGGCCGCGATGATGACGGCGACGGCGCGTTTCATGACAGTCGCTCCCTCGGGATGAACTGATTCCCCATACCTAGTCTATACAACGACGGACAGGCGGGGAATAGCCGCGCTATTCGCGAGGGGTCCCGGGTTCTAGGTCCAAGGTGATCCGGGGTCCGAGGTCCGCTATTCGGGGATGACTTTCCCGGCCCGGGGCCTGGAGACGCCCAGCGCCAGGGCCCCCAGGCCGCTGGTCAAGGCCCAGGGCAGGACCAGGAACCAGCCCACGTAGGGGACGCAGGAGGCGCCGAAGAGGACGAGCCAGCCGATCGCGAGATTCGACACGCGCGACCCGTCGCGGCCGGAGATCCACGCGACGCGACGCCCGAGGTGCTCCGCGCTCGCGGCGAGGGCGAAAAGTCCAAGGGTGGCGAACGTGCCGACGGCGAAGGCTCCGACGGGCGGGACCGACTTGCCGACGGCGGCGAGTCCGACGAGCCCCGCCACGAGGGCGACGCCGAGTCCGAGCGAGACGAGGGGGCGCTCCCGCAGGGCGCCGGACGCGCGGGCGAGGAAGTCGGGCGCCGAGCTCTGGAGCAGGACCAGGAGGCCGAGCAGGAGGCCGCACGCGCCCGCCGCGGTGATCAGCAGGAAGCCCGACCAGAAGAAGGCGCTGCCGGTCTGGTGAAAGGTGAATTCAGGGGACATGGATCGCTCCGAAGAAAGAGGGGATCTCCTGGGCCGCCTCGCTGAAGTACCGGGGAGCGCGGCGGACGTCGTCGGGCAGTTGACGCGTGAAATCGGAGGAGGCGGAGGCCGCGCCAATCCCCCCGGCGAGCAGGAGGGCCGCGGCGATGCGCCAGAGCTCCCGTCCTGGCCTTGCGGGGGCCTCTTCCAGGGCGCGTCGTGCCAGGCCGGGTGGGGGAGTCAGCGTGGGTTCTTCGCGCAGCCGCTGGTCGACGAATTTCAGGAGGCGCGCCTCGCCCAGGCACGAAGCGCACGACGCCGCGTGGCTGTCGAGCAGCTCCCGGGCCGGGGCGTGGAGATCCCCGAAGACGTAGTCGTGCGTGAACGCCCTCCACTCGTCGCAGGTCACTGATCGTTCTCCGTTATCCGTTTGCCGTTAAGTCCGCCGTTGGCCGTTCACCGCAGCACTGCAGCACTTCAGCACCGCAGCACTTCCCTAGGGACGGATACCCTCGCCGGCTTCGTTCGGTTTCAAGATCTGGAGCCGCGTCTTCAGGGCCTCGCGGGCCCGGTAGAGCCACGTCTTGATCGTCCCCGTCGGGACCTCCATGGAATCCGCGACTTCGGCCACGGAAAGGCTCTCGAAGTAGAAGAGGGAAAGCGCGAGCCGCTGCTCATCCGGCAGCGACCGGATGGCCTCCTGCAAGGCCGCGGAGGGTTCGGCCGGCGGTGCGAGGTCGGGCGCGGCGGGCTCGGTCTCGTCGAGCCGCGCGGGCCGTCGAGACCGGTGGGTGCGGCACCAGTTCAGGCACGCGTTGGTCGTGAGGCGCCGGAACCAGGGGAGGAACGGAAAGCGCGGGTCGTACGTCGCGAAGTGGCGGTGGAGGCGGAGGAAGACCTCCTGCGACATGTCCTCCGCGTCGGCCCGATGGCGCGTCATGCGCCAGGCGATGTTGAACGCCAGGCTCGAGAGGGCGTCGACGAGGCGGCGGAACGCGGCCGGGTCTCCGGCCCGGGCGCGCCGGACCAGGTCCGGGAGAATCTCCGCGGTGGAGGACATCCACGATGAGTGTACCCGCGCCGCGCCGAAGGGGTTTCGCGGCTACTTCTTGTTCGGGTGGACGGGCTTGCCGGTCGGTTCGGCCGCGGGAGCGGCCTCGAGGGCCTTCGCGTGCTTCAGGAGCCGGTTGACGGCGGGCGAGGGGAGCGCGCCGACCGAGAGCCAGTGCTTGTAGCGGTCGACGTTCAGCTTGAACTTCTTCTCGGGCTTCTCGTGGGGGAGGTAGAGGCCGAGCATCTCGAGGTACCGGCCGTCGCGGCGGGTGCGTGAATCGAAGACCGCGACGCGCCACTGGGCCAGGTTCTTGCGGCCCATCCGGGTGAGACGAATGCGAACAGCCATCGACCGAATCTCCTTGAAGAGCGAGAACTTTAGAGGAACGAGGCTGGAGAGTCAAGGGGAGTCAGGTAGCAGGCATCCAGCAGCAGGCAGCAGGGGTTTCCCCCTGATGCCTGCTACTTGATGCTTGATGCCGGATGCTTACCTTTTCCCGAACATGCTTCCGAACCCGCCCTTTTTCTTCATGGTCTTGATCATCTTCCGCGCTTCATCAAACTGTTTGATCAGGCTGTTGACCTCGTGGAGCGGGCGGCCGCAGCCCCGCGCGATGCGCTGGCGGCGGCTCGCGGTCAGGAGCTCGGGATTGTCGCGCTCCTGCTTGGTCATCGACTGGATGATGGCCTCCGAGTACTTCATCTCGTCCTCGTCGACCTCGCCGGCCATCTGGCCCATGCCGGGGATCATCTTGAGGAGATCCTTGATCGGCCCCATCTTCTTCATCTGCTGGAGCTGCTCGTAGAAGTCGCCGATCGTCAGCTCGTCCTTGCGGATCTTCTCCTGGAGTTTTCTCGCCTGGTCCTGGTCGACCGTCTCCTGCGCCCGTTCGACGAG
>DASRJF010000304.1:0-17133 GCA_035649615.1 Planctomycetota bacterium
TAAATCCCCTGCAGGTTCATCTTGAGCTGCTCCGGATTCGGGCTGTGGATCATCGCCGCCTTCTTCGTGATCAGCCCCTTGTTGATGAGATCCACGAGGGACATGTTGAAGTCCTGCATCCCCTCTTCCTTCGCCCCGCGGATCAGGTCCGCCAGCTTCTTGTCCTCGGCGTTCACGATCAGCTTCTGCGACGTCGGGTTGTTGAAGAGGACCTCGACCGCGGGCACCATCTTCACCCCCTCGACCGCCGCCGGGACGAGGCGCTGGCAGACGATCGCCTTGAGGTTGAAGGCGAGCGACTGGCGGATCAGCGGCTGGCGCTCCGTCGGGAAAAGGTCGAGCAGGCGACCGATGCACTGCGGCGCGCTCGACGCGTGGATCGTCGCGAAGACGAGATGGCCCGTCTCGCTCGCCATGAGCGCCGCGTCGAACGAGACGTAGTCGCGCATTTCGCCGATGAGGATCACGTCGGGGTCCTGCCGGACGACGTGCTTCAGCGCCTGGTGGAAGTCGGGCACGTCGATCCCGATCTCGCGCTGGCTCACGAACGACTTCTTATCCTGGAACAGGTACTCGATCGGGTCCTCGATCGTGATGATGTGCGCCTTCTCGGTCGAGTTGATGTAGTCGATGACGCACGCCAGCGTCGTGGACTTCCCGCACCCCGTGGGACCCGCCACGATGACGAGGCCCTGGTTGTAGCCCGAGATGGCCTGCAGCGAATCCGGAAGGTGCAGGTCCGAGAGGCTGGGGATCACCGTGTTGACGCGGCGCGCGGCGAACGCCACCGAGCCGCGGTCCCAGAAGACGTTGATGCGGAACCGCCCGACGCCCGGCAGGCTGTACGCGAAGTCGAGGTCCGACTCGGTCTCGAAGCGCGCGCGCTGCTCGTCGGTCATGATGTCGTAGATGTACCGCTTGGCGTCCTCCGGGCTGAGGGGCCGGTTCCCGAGCTCGTAGAGCGTCGTGTTCACGCGCAGGATCGGCTTCTGCCCGGGCTTGATGTGGAGGTCGGAGGCCTTGTTGCGCATCGCCGCGACCATGAGCCGCTCGATTTCTTTCAGGTTGGCGGGGATCTCGGAGCCGACGGACTTCACGTCCGCGGGTTCGTTCACCTGGGGCTCAGCCATCTCGAATCACCTCACGTTGACTTAGGACTTCACTGCATTACCGTAATGCTTCTCATAATAATTGCGGTACTCGCCGCTTTTCACCCGCGCGACCCACCCCGGGTTGCCCTTGTACCACGCCACCGTCTCCAGCAGCCCCTTCTCGAACGGCACTTCCGGGCTCCAGCCGAGATCCCGCCTGGCTTTCGACGCGTCGAGCGCGTAGCGGCGGTCGTGGCCCGGCCGGTCCTGGACGAACTTGATCAGCGACTCCGTCCGCCCGCAGGCGGCCAGGACGGCCTGGGCGACCTGGAGGTTCTGCCGCTCGTTGCCGCCGCCCAGATTGTACGCCTCCCCCGCCCGTCCCTTCTCGAAGGCCGCCCAGATTCCCTTGCCGTGGTCCAGCACGTGGAGCCAGTCGCGCACGTTCAACCCGTCGCCGTACAGCGGGCATTCCCGGCCCTCGAGCGCGTTCGTGATGAAGAGCGGCACGAACTTCTCCGGGTACTGGTACGGCCCGTAGTTGTTCGAGCCGCGCGTGATCACCACGTCCAGGCCGAACGTGCGGCGATAGGCGAGCGTCATCAGGTCCGACCCGGCCTTGCTCGCGGAATAAGCGCTCGACGGCGCCAGCGGCGTGGTTTCGACGAAGACCCCGGTCTCCGGAAGCGAGCCGTACACCTCGTCGGTCGACACGAGGAGGAACCGGCGGACTTTCTTCCGCCGGGCGGCCTCGAGAAGCACCGTCGTGCCCTCGACGTTCGTCTTCACGAACTCGAGCGGGCCGTAGAGGCTCCGGTCGACGTGGCTTTCCGCCGCGAAATGGAGGATGCCGTCCGACCCTTCCGCCAGCCGGTCGACCAGGTCGGGGTCGTTGATGGACCCCCGCACGAATTTGTACCGGGGGTGGCGCTCGATATCCGCCAGATTCTCGGGGTTTCCCGCATACGTCAGGAGGTCGAGGTTCGTAACACTTGCATCGGGCCGGGCCTGGAGGAGCCATCGGATGAAGTTGGAGCCGATGAAGCCGCAACCGCCCGTGACGAGGAGTTTCAAACGGCCATCCCGCGTGTTGATTCGAACGTAATTTACGGGTAGATTCGCACCCAGTCCACATTTCATTTGTCAGGAGTCCGCCATGCCCCGTCGTCTCGCGCTGGTCGCCCTCGCGTTCACCGCCGCGGTCGTCTCCTGGAGCGCCAAGGCGCAGGATCCGGGGTCCAAGATCGACTTGGTCTTCGCCCGCATCGAGGAAAACCGGGGCGCGACGCTCTGGAACGACGTGCGCGAACTGCGCGAGGCGGGCAAGGGCGGCCTCGACGCGGTCCGCCAGGGACTGACGCGGGCCGACGCGAACGTGCGGATCGCCGCGGGCGCCGCGCTGTACGGCGCCGAGGCGCGCGACGAGGGCGTCGAAGCCCTCCTCCAGGTCGCCAAGGAGTCCAAGCAGGAAGGCGCCCGCCCCCGGGCGGCCCAGGCGGCCGCGCTCGTAGCGGAGGCCGACCGCCAGCTGCCGGTCGACCTCGGCGCGAAGTTCCACGCGCGGTTCATGGGCGTGGCGGGCGAATCGGACGACGAGCTCGTCAAGGTCCATCTCTATCGCGGCGCCTACGCGCTCAACGGGAACATCGCCGCGCGGCGCGCGCTGCGCGAGATCTTCGACAAGCCGTCGCGTCCCCTGGTGAAGGATGAAGCCGCGCTGGCCCTGGCCGCGACGGATGCCTTCGAGGCCGTCCGGTCCCACCTGCGCGTGCTGGCCTCGCAGCCGGGCGAGAACGGCCGCCTGGCCGCGGCGTGGCTCAAGTACGACAGCGTGGCGCGCGACCGCGGACGGGCGGACGAGCGTCAGGCCGGCGATGCGGGCACCTACGCGCTCCTCGAGGAGATCATCCAGAAGCTCGAGAAGCATTACTACGACCCCAAGCTGATCGACCGGAAGAAGCTGGTGGAAGCCGGGGCCCGCGGCATCCTCTCCAGCCTCGACCCGTACACCGTGTACTACGACCGGAAGGCGCTCGACCAGCTCCGCAAGGAGGACCTCGAGGGCCACTACGGGGGCATCGGCGCGCGGGTCCAGATGCGCCGCAACTCCGCGGGCGTCCTCTGGCTGACGATCACGGAGCCGATTTTCTCCGGGCCGGCGTACCGCGCGGGCCTGCGGTCGAACGACATCATCACGACCGTCGAGGGCGAGGACACCGCCAACCGGGACCTGAACGAGATCATCTCCAAGCTGCGCGGCAAGCCCGGCACCGCCGCGAAGATCAAGGTCTACCGCCGCGGCTGGAAGGAGGCGAAGGAGTTCGTCATCAACCGCGAGGAGGTGCAGCTCGAGACGACGATGTCCGAGATGCTCCCGGGCGACATCGGCTACGTCAACTACACGACGTTCGGCCGGCTCGACGCCGAGAAGGCGCTCAAGGGCTCCAACATCGAGACCCAGATCAAGGACCTCGCGGACCGGGGCATGAAGGCCCTCGTGCTCGACATCCGCTTCAACTCCGGCGGCTACCTGAGCACGGCGCGCGAGATCGCGGGCATGTTCCTGGAAGACCGGCAGGTCATCCTGACAACGAAGGCGCGCGGCCGCGAGACCGAGAAGCACCTCGCGGACGCCCGGAACCGGTACAAGGTGAAAGTCCCGACGGTCGTCCTCGTGAACGAGTTCTCCGCCTCGGCGAGCGAGATCCTCGCGGGGGCGCTCCAGCACTACAAGCGGGCGGCGCTCGTGGGCGAGCGCACGTTCGGCAAGGGGAGCGTCCAGGAGGTGCAGGAGATCCAGCTCGAGGAGCTCCTGATCAAGGGCGACGACGGGCAGGCCCTCCTCGACGAGCGCGGCCAGAAGCAGTACGCGGCGGCGGCCCGGATCACGACCGCCAAGTGGTTCCTCCCCTCCGGCAAGACCGTGGAGAAGGAACGGATCGGCGAGAAGGAAGGCGAAGCGGGCGACCCGGAGCTGGGCAAGGAGAAGAAGGACACCGGCGGCGTCGAGCCGGACATCAAGGTCACGTTCCCCGACCGGGACCTGTGGAAGGACGCCGAGTTCGAGAAGCTGCGCGCCTCGGGCAAGATCGAGGATTACCTCACGAAGGAATTCCCCGCGAACAAGGCGGTCTTCGAATCGCTCGCGGTGATGGACTTCGGCGACGCCTCGAAGTACCCGGGATATGACGCGCTCTATGCGACCCTCGGGACGCGGGCCACGAAGGAAGAGGTCCGCGAGCTGGTCCGGGAATTCGTCCGCAAGCGCGTCCAGGACGAGCGCAAGAAGGCCTTCTACATGGACCTCCAACTGGACGTCCAGCTCCAGCGCGCGATCCTCGAAGCGTGCAAGGCGTCGAACCAGGAGTACAAGAAGATCAAGGAATACGAGCACTTTGCAATTGCGAAGTGAAAGACCGCAGACTACAGACTTCGGACTTCAGAAAGAGCGGACAGCCATCCGTCATCCGTCATCGGTCATCGCTTCGTAGTGTCTGGGGTCTCCCCTTGGACCGTCCATTCTGTTAACCTTGCTCTTCGTCGTGAAGAAGATCGTCGCCCTCGTCGAGGAAGAAAAAGGCTGCCCCCTGTACCACCGCGGGGACGGCATGGAGTTCGTGACCCCCGCCGTCGCCGGGCTGAACTACACGCCCGTCTGCATGAAGGCGGTCCAGACGTTTGCCTCGACCCTCCTCAAGCTCCAGCAGGGCGCGAGTCCCACCGGGTTCACGAACGTTCACTGCGGGGGCTGCCGCGAAGGCGAGGCGTGGTTCTCGTTCCGCAAGGAAGACCATGCGCAAGGCCACTCCCTGTCGCCGGAGGCGGCCCGCTTCGCGCTCACCGGGCTGACCCGCGTCAAGATCTTCGCCGGCGTCCGGCCGAGGCTCCTCGAGCGCGTCCTGCCCCTGCTGCGGGAGCGGAAATGCGACCCGGGCGAGATCGTCATCCACGCCGGAGAAACCGGGCAGGCCCTGTGCATCATCGCGAGCGGTCACTTCGACGTGATCAAGGAATCGGCGGGAGAGCAGACGGTGATCGCGACGCTGGAAACCGGGGACTGCTTCGGCGAGATGTCGCTCGTCACGGGCGAGCCCGCCTCGGCCGAGGTCCTGAGCCGGGACGGCGGATCGATCCTGCAGATCCACCGCGACGACTTCCCGCGCCTCGTGGGCCAAATCCCGGCCCTCGGGCTGACGCTGGCCCGGATCCTCTCCGCGCGCCTCACGCGGACGAGCAGCTACGTGATCGAGCAGATCCGCAAGGGCATCCTGGGCCGGCTCGAAATGATCCCCCCCGCCGAGCTCATCCAGGCCATGAACGTCAGCAACCAGACGGGAGTGCTGTCGGTGCTGACGGGAAAAGAAACATTCTCCCTGTACTTCGAGAACGGCCAGCCGATCGACGCCTCGCTCGGCGACGCAAAGGGCGAGGAGGCGGTCTATCTCTTCATGGCCTGGAGCCAGGGGTCGTTCAGGTTCGAGCCCGGCCCGCAGACGAGGACCCGGACCGTCCGGGTCGACGCCATGGGCCTCCTGCTCGAGGGATTGCGGCGGCGCGATGAAGCGCACGGCGCCGCGGCAGCCGACCGGGGCCCCGAGGGGGACCCCCTGGCCGGGCTTGCCGACTCCTAACAATTGATGCTGGACGCCGCGGGTGGTATCGTGGCGTCCGGAGCGGGTTGACCGGCGGTCCGGATTCGGGGAGAAGGGTTCGGGGTCTTGGGGGTGCTTTGGCGAAGGTGGCGGTCCAATCCAGCGGCGACGTTACCCGGAGGTAGCATCGCGTTCGCTCCCTATCCCCATGTCCCCTCTTGGACGGCGTCAAATGAGGTGCGCACGGTTTCTGCTTGTAGTTTCATGAGCGGGAACTGGCGTGTGGAGGTGACCCTGTGAGAATCCGTCCCATGACCGGCCGGTCCCACCGTGGGGCCGTCCTGATCCTGGTCCTGGTCATGTTGTCGCTTCTCGCCATGCTCGCCATCTCGCTCGCCACCACCTCGGCTCTCGACCGCAGCGTCTCGTACAACTACATCGACGAGGTCCGGGCCCGGCTGGTCGCCAAGGCGGGCATCGAGCTCGCGATCGCCCGCATCCAGTCGATGATGCAGCGCGGCCAGTTCGAAGACAAGTCGATGATCTACTGGGGTTCCAAGACGAACGAGACGGGTCCGCCGGACGAGGACACGCCGCTGATCAAGGCGCTGAATCCATCCTACGCCGTTGAAGATGAATCGTTCCAGAATCCGGAAGATGAGCAGCGCATGCCCATCCGGTTCAACTTCGACGGCAAGGAAGTCGGCATCTCCGGAACTATGAGTTCCAGCACGTACGGCGTCCATTCGGACGTGTACCGCCTTCGCGTCTCCGACGCGAACAGCAAGATCAACGTGAACGACGGCCTCAACGACCCGGACGTTTCGAAGTGCTTGAGGCGGATCCTCAACCAGCTGGGCGGCGCCTGCAAGGTCAAAGACCTGGGCCTGCGCCTGATGGAGAGGCGGCCCAAGATCGGGTACCGGACGCGAAATGAGCTGAAGGAAGTGCTGGGAGAATCGGACTACTCCAAGGTCGGACATCACATCACGCCGTACTCCTGGACGGACTGGAACGTCGTCAACCCGGTGCCCCTCAGCCAGTCGACGCTCGGCGCCTATCCGGTGAACTACAACGAGAAGATCTCGCTGTACCGCTACGGGCGGTCGCGCAAGGCCACCGGCGAGATCATCGACCGGGAGCTCACCTTCGCCCCGGAATATTCCGGCCCGCAGGGGTTCGAACATGCGGTGATGGCCCTCGACGAATTGAACGCCCAGTGGATCAGCCGGACGGCGCGCTCTCCCGTAAACATCAACGGGGCTTCCCCCGAGGTGCTGACGGCGCTGATCTCCGATCTCCGCGGCATCTTCATGACGGAGCGGCGCAAGAAGAACCCGGGCGGCGGCCAGTACACGTTCATGTATTACCCCAAGTGCACCAACGCTCCCGGCGGCGATCCGAAGGGGGCGGAACTCGGCTTCCTGTATTCCACGCAACCGTTCATCGGGCCCGCCAGCTCGACTTCCGGGACCCTGGCCTCCGAGGGCGGGGTGTCCGCCTCCGTCATCGCGGAAGAGATCGTGGCTTGCCGGTCGGGCGCGAAATCGAGGTTGGGAGACCTGGACTACGGGTCCGTCTGGTACGGGGGCCCGTTCCGCACCTGGCGGCAATTCAACGCTTTCTGCGATGACCTCGTGACTCGCGGCGTCCTGGCGGATTCACGGGCCATCTACTACGACTACGCGCCCGAGAACGCGCCCGGCAGCGGCTATTTCTCCCCGGATTGCGGGTCGGACACCCTGGTGGGATCCCCGTCCCAGCCCAAGGTGGCCGCGCAGGCCATGGCCGACGTGCTGAAGGCCAATTTCAATCCCAACTGCACGCTGAACGAGCTCAATCCGGATCGCAACCTCTATCTCGAAGTCGACAAGACCGACCTCATCTGCAACTCGACGGAATTCTGTTTTGCCCCCATGGGGTACTTCGAGATCGAATGCGAAGGCTTGATCATCAAGACTCCCCGGAACGACGACCTCCTGAAGGCGCGGATGGGCATCGTCCAGGCCCGGGAAATGATCGAATGCGTCGTGAAGGTCTTCGAGGTTTTCCGGGACTCGACCCAGGCGGAATTCTGCAAGGGAAACCTGGGGCTCGTGGTCCGCCGCCTGATGACCAACAGCAACCGGCCGATCGAGCTCGGGCCCGAGCCGGAAGCCGGCGAAAACCCCGACGAGTGTTTCTGGAGCGGATGGATCCAGCTCTCCACGATCGGAGGGATTCGCCGTCCCGACACCAAGAACGCCGTCATGTCCACGCCGAAGGCCGCCGAAGGCGCCTTCGGGTCCTCCGCGTTCGCCCATTACCAGTTCGATCACCGGTTGAACTACCACGCGTCGGACCAGCAGCACCCGCTCCAGTTCTCGGGCGGATCGGGCAACCAGGCGGACCGGACCGAGCAACATGCCGGTCCGTACGACCCCCCGCGTGGCGGACGGGGCGAGTACCGCCTGGCGCGCGACTGGTCGCAGATCGAACCCCCGCCCTCGGCGCAGCACCGGGCGACCAGCGATCTTCGGATCGACGGCGCCTACATCGAGCGGGACGGAGCGCTCCTGTATCCCTGCACGAGCCAGGTGTTCGCGACGGTGGGAACGATCGCGTTCTGGATCAAGCCCTCCTTCCGTCCGGAAATGACCGGCAAGCCGCGCACGTTCTTCTCGACGGATACGTTCGTCGCCGAAGGCGGCAGCATGCAGCAGGGATGGCAGCTGATCAACGGGCTCTGGTTTTTCGCGGCCCACGATCACATGGCGTACACGGCGTCGGGGAACGAATTCACCAAGCCGTCCTACGCCGGCGGCCCGTGGCGCCCGGTGTGCCTCTGCGGGGGATACGCCACGAAGGGCAGCTATGGCGGAGGAGTGGGCCATCAGACGGGGTCGCTGAATCACCTGGCCCACCAGTGCGCCAAGAGCGGGGCTGTGCCGGGGGGCGGCGGCGTTGCCGTCGGGCAAGCCGTCGGCGGAGTCTCCGGGACCATCGCCAAGGACCCCAATGTCATGAAGCATCACGAATGGATGCACGTCGCTTATTGCTGGGACATGAGCGGCCAGAATGTCCACCTGATGGTCAACGGCCAGACCTACTCCGAGACTCCGCCGGAAGTCTTCGTCCACCCCCAGCCGACGACGGCCGCCGACTGGACTTCGGAAGATGCCGTCTTCCGCCTGGGAGAGCCTTCGTCGACGATGTCCTATGGCGGAAGCCGCAACTGGACCGTGGACGGCACGCTGGACGAGTTCTACATGTGGAAGGGCCCGCAGCTCGACACCGCGGCCCAGATCTTTGACCAGGGCCGCTATCACGTTCCCCGGTACGGCCAGGAAGGCATTTATACCTCCCGCCCGATCCTGGACCAGGACAACCGCGCCGAGAGGCTCCCGGAGCCCTCGGCCGTACGTCCTCCGATGGTGCAACGCTCCGGGCAGGGCCGCACCACGACGGCCGGCCCCTTGGATTCCGCC
Organism: Planctomycetota bacterium; assembly: GCA_035649615.1. Classification (GTDB taxonomy): domain Bacteria; phylum Planctomycetota; class MHYJ01; order MHYJ01; family JACPRB01; genus DASRJF01. Next base: position 9,151 of record DASRJF010000304.1, read on the forward strand.
CGCCCGCCCGATGCGCTCCGGCCGATCTGCGCCTTCTGGACGTGGTACCCCCAGAAAATCGACTCCCAGGGCGTGCCGATGATGTGGGACGCGCTTGCGGACTCACCCTCCAAGGTCGAGGTCCGGATGCAGCTGCTGCTCGACGGCGAAGATGCCGGGGAATCCCTCGTCTACGACGGCGGATCGCCCGTCGACAAGGTCAGCGTGAAGCCCGGCCAGAAGTTCCAGTATCGACTGAAAATCTCCATGCCCGAGAGCAAGGGCGGCACCGTGCTGCTGGCGACCCCCATCATCGACGACGTGACGCTCTTCTACACGCGGGGCGTGGATTACATTCACTACAGCCGGGTGGAGATCAATCCGTGAGGTTCCTGATCGGCCTCCTCCTCCTCGCGCCGGCGGTCCAGGAAGAGACCCCGAAGTTCGTGCCCGGGGACGCGACCCCCGCGCGCTGGTCCGTTTCCGGACCGTCGGAAGAAGAGAACGGGGCCGAACTGAATTTCCGGGCCCGCCGCCTGACGCGGCGGTGGGACGCCGTCCGGAAGCAATTCACGGAATCCCTCTCCGACATGGGCACCCTTCGTTGCGTGGTGACCGTGGCCGACAAGCGATTCGAGGGGAGCCTGAGAGCGGGCGTGCCGGGACGCTACGGGGTCACGCTGTCGAACGACACCAAGCAGCTCCACGCGGAGCGCCTCGCCTTGGGACCGGTCGCGCGCTTGTTCGAGCGCACTCCCGACGACGTCAAGATCCTGCTGGAGGCCATCGACAAGGCCGGGGAGTTCCTCGACGAGATCGAGCGCATCCTCGGGCGGCAGGAGGGGCATTCCGAAAAGCACCGGGACGACTTCCTCAAGCGGGTCGCGGCCTGGGGGACGAAGGTCGACGAGCTCCTGGAGCGCAGCGACTTGACGGGATCCATCCTCGTCCTGAGGGATGTCTACTTCCACGTCCGCAACGTGCAGATCTGGGAGGAAAGCAAGCTGCCTCCGACCGGATCCAACGATCCGGTGCGGCAGAAGAAGAAGCTCTTCCTGGACCTGGACCTGACCATCGAAGCCCTCCGGAAGACCCTCGCCGCGCTTCCCGGGATCATCTCCTCCGAAATCAAGGTGTCGACGACAATGATCGTCGAGCGCCTCGTCGCGCAGGCGCGGGACATCGAGCCGCGGCGCGAATCCGCGCGCGCCGCCGCGCGCGCCGCGTCCAAGCTCGCCGAGGTCGCGCCCGTGCCCGACAAGGACCTCGTCAGCCTCCTCGACCAGGCCTCGGACCGCACTTCCGATCCGGAGGAGATCCGGACCCAGCTTCTGCAGTCCGGCCGCTCCCTCATCGTGCAGTAGCCCATGACAGGAAGTCCGGAGTCCTGCGTCCCAAGACGCTGGACCCGGGACTCGGCGGTGAAATCGTCAAAGATCGCAGGGAGACTGCCTGTAATCTGAGTAGAACCCGGCCCCGCCGGCGTCGTATCTTATAAGGGGAACACCAGGGGGGATCATGCTGAAGTCGGCGCCCGACATGCGAATCCCGCGCCCGGTCCTCGGCCGGTACTTCTTCGTCGATCCGATCCGCATCGCCGCGATGGGCTGCGCCATCGGCCTGATGACGCTCCCATCGCCTCCGCCGCTCTGGCTCACGCTGGCGGCCATCGCCATTTCCCAGGCGAACGGGATCGCCATGATCGTGGGAATCATCGGCCGCGGCTGGTCGCTGCGCTGGGGCCGCCGGGGACGCGAAGCGGTCCTCGCCTCGTCGCTCACGTCCGACTGGACCAACACCAGCGTCTGCACGCTCGTCGGCGCCATGCTGCTCTTGAGGTATTTCGGACCCCCGGAAATGGTCCTGGCGCTCGGCCTCCTCGCGCTGGGGATCGGGCTGCTCCCGGACGTCCGCTTCTGCCGCGCCCTCCTTTCCTCCGACCTGGCGACAGCGTCCCGGACCCTGAGCGAGGGCTACTTCTTCCGCGATCCCGTGAAGCTCGGCGGCCTCATCGCCCTGCTCATCCTCTGCACGCTGGACATGACGTCCCTGACGTTCATCTTCATGTCGATGGCCCTGCTCCAGCTGAACTCGGTCATGATCCTCGTGGACAAGTACCTGACCGAGATGGAGAGCGGCGGGACGACGGTGATCTTCCGCAATCCTGCCATCCGCATGTTCCTCGCCCGCGACGGCCAGCGGATCATGATCATGCTCCTGCCCTTCCTGTTCGTGCCGTTCCGCCTCGCCGTGAGCCCGGTCGAAGCGAGATGGACCGCCGGGGTCGTGGCCGCGCTGATCATCATCCCGGACCTCCTGCGCGGTTCGGCCCGGTCGATCGTGTCGGTTCGGAGCCCGAAACCCGGGCTCGCCGCCTCCGGACCTGACTCGCGATGACCGAGACCCCCCCGCCAACCCGCGCGCGTCCCCTGAGGATCCTTGCCTACGCGGTCCTCGGCATCGTCGCGTCCGCGGGCGTGCTGATCCTCTTGAAAGCCGCCGCGCGTCCCCCTGCCCCTACTGTCGACGCCCCGCCTCCGGCGGCGGCTCCCGTCGACGCCGAGGAGGCGAGGCGCGCCTATGCGGAACTCAAGGCCAAGGCGGACAAGGCGAACCCGGTGACGGACGCCCTGATCGCGGAAATTTACGCGGCCGGCAACCGATGGAATCCGGTGTGGGCCGTCGTCAATCCCGCCGACCAGGAATCCCCCTTCGACACGCTCGCGGCCGCGCTGGTGAATCGTCGCGCGGAGACCGCCGCCCAGGCGTTCGGTGAGTTGACGGCCGAGGTGGACGCCGAGATGAGGGCCCGCAAGTACGGCCCGGCGCTCGAGGCGCTCGCCAAGTTCCGCCCGGAACCGCACCTGGAAGAGGCGCGCCGCGCTCTCGTCCACGACACGCTGGCGCGCATCGATTCGGATCTCGCCGTCGTCGAGGAGCACGGAACCGCGCTCGTGGACGCCGGCCGCTTCGTGGAAGCCTCCCGGTGGTATTCCGGCCAGGCCGGCCGATTCCGGGGGACCGACCGCCACGGGCGCGTCGCGTCGCGCCCCGACCAGCTCTCCGAAGTCGCGGTCGTCGACGACCTGCGTCGCCGGCGGGAAACCGCCGAGGCGCAGGCCCGCTCGAACGAGGTCATCAAGAAGATCCAGGCGTCGGTCGCGCCGGCCGGGACCGGGACCCCGTCGGCCGATCCGGCCGCGCCGCCCCTCGGCCCCTTCCACGCGAAGCTGGCGGAGCGCGTGAACCAGAAGCGGTTCGCGCAGAAAAAGTACACGTTCGGCGCCGGAATCACCGGATCGCCGACGGAGGCCACGGCCGAGGGCGTGATCGTGGGCGGGCTCCTGATGAAGTGGCCGGGCATCCCCGCGGACGTGCTCTTCGCCATGGCAGGGGATTCCTTCCACGGCGAGGACTGGGTCGTCGCCGCGGAGTATGCCTTCGCCGCGGGCCACCCCGCGTACTCGGGCGGCTTCCTCTGGCGGTACGCCGGCGGCGCGGACCGCAAGCAGCGCCAGGCGACCATCGACGAGATCCTGGCCCGGTTCCGCGGACTCAGGTCCGTTCCCGAGGGCGGATTCACGTACGACTTGAAGGCCGGCTGGGAGGATCGCTCCCAGCGGGCCAACCGGACCGCCGTCGACGAGGCGGGACGCCACGCGAAGGCCCTGCTGGGGACGAGCGAGGCGCGGCGTCGAGAGGAGGCCTTTGAGAAGCTGCGGGGGCTGTACCTCCAGCCCGGGCTCGCGGACGAGACCCGCGAGAAGGTGCGCGCGACCGCCGTCGATGCGCTCACGACGCTCAAGCGCGAGCGCCTCGAAGACCTGGCCAAGAGGGCGAAAGCCACCGGGGGTCTCGCCGAGCTGCGCGCCCTCAAGCTCCTGCTGAAGAAGGCCCGCGAAGAGGCCCTCAAGGTGATCTACGACCCGAAGATCTACCTCCCCGAGGACGACCCGCGCTGGCGCCAGGGCGAGAAGATCAACGGGCAGCTGAAGGTCGACGAGCTCGTCGAGGCGGTCCGCCAGATCTGGGAGCAGCCGGCGCGTTTCGTGCTGGGAAGCAGCCGGACCCTCGAGCGCGATCTCGAGGAGATCCGCACCATCAACGAGAAGTACTTCCCCGCGTTCGGCCTCGAGGGCGACACGGAGAAGGACTTCGCCGCGTTCGAGGAGGTGCGGAACAACCTCAACGAGGCGCTGAGCATCCGGTCGTACTGCCTGAACGCCGCCGAACGCCAGGACTACGAGTGGAACCGCCGCGTGGACCGGTACAACGACTCCCTGAAGGGCTCGGGCATCACCCGCGACGAGATCGAGCACGCGCGGACGCTGAACGACTACCGCGAGATGATGGGCCGCCGGCGGCTCTTCCTCGACGCCCGGCTCTGCCGCGCCACGAAAAAGCACAGCGCCGCGTGCGACAAGGCCGGCCGCATCTGGCACGTCGGCGAGGACGGCGACCCGAACTCGCGCGCCCGCGCCGAGGGATTCACGTCGGGGGTCTCCGAGAACGTGGCCATCGGGTACTCCTCGCCCGCCGACATCTGGACCCGCGGCTGGTACCGGGCCAGCGACCACCACCGGAACGGCCTGAGCGACAGCTGGAACTGCATGGGGTACGGCTACGTGGGATCCGTGGGGACCCAGAACTTCTCCGCCATCGGAAACCCCAAGGGGTTCTGAGGCGGATTCCAGGTTCCGGCTGGCCGCGGACGACCCACACAACCAGAACTTTTGCTTATCCGTGTCGTGTCACCTGAGGTACCATTCCCCTTGGCCGCACGTTAATTTTGGAGCGATGATGAAGACGACCGCGACTCTGGCGATCGCCCTCCTGGCCGCCACCCTCCTGGGGAGCGCGCCCGCCGCCCTCGACGAAGCCGCCTGGGTGCAGGCGGCCACCCGGCTCGAGGCGGCCAAGGCGAAGCGGAACAAGGAGCCGCGCGCCTTCGTCGATGCCATTCTCGGACTCGGCGAGGCGACCTATCCGAAGCGCGACGCGGACAGCGCCTCGATGCTCCTCAGGGTCTTGCTGGAGGAGCTGAAGGACGACAGCCCGAACGGCCGAAACGAGGAGCGGATCGACGGGCTCGTCCTCGAGGCGTGCGAGACCGCCCTCCGGAAAGTCACCGCCAAGCCGTCCGTCGACATGCTCATCATGAAAGCCCGCGACGCCCGCATGAACGTCCGCGCCCGGTTCCACATCTGCCGGGCCCTGGGCGCGCAGAAGGGCGAGTCGATCAAGGTGCTGATCGAGCTCATCGACGACCGGGACACGCGCGTCCAGATCGGGGCCGTGGACGGCCTCAAGGAGCAGCTCAAGGCGGAACTCTCCAAGAAGGTCGACGAGCTGACGCTCCAGGTGAACTCGGGTATCGACCAGGCCAGCCAGGTCCTGTCCGCGGCCGGCAAGGCGCTCGATGAACAGGCCTCGAAGCTCTTCACGATGCGCTGCGACGGCCTCGGGGTCCTGCTGGAGGGCCTCCTGACCGGCTTCAACGGCAAGGACGACATCCTCAAGTCGACCGAGGAGATGCGCGCGATCGCGGAAGGCATCGCGGGCGAGGAACCCAAGAGGAAGGTCGTCCCGCTCGTCGCGGGGATCAGCGATTTCGCCGAGAAGTTCATCAAGTCCGTCGAGGAGCTCAACGTCCTGCGCAAGACCCTCGAACCGGCCACGTCCCCGCTGCTGAAGATCGTGGCCGACGCCAAGCGGACGTGGGAGGTCCGGGTCGGGGCGCTGCAGGCCCTGAGGGCCGACCGCCACTCGACCCACGTGGACGCGTTCATCGAGGCGCTCCAGGTGAGCAGCCTTGCGGACGGCCGCCTGAAGGTGGACCTGATGGGCGCGCTGGCCGCGATCCTGGGCGTCAAGGAGGCCAAGACCGACGATCCGAACTGGTGGAAGGGCGCGCTGGCGGAGCGCCGGTCGGGCAAGATGCCGGGCACCAGCGGCGGAACGACGATCACGCCGACCGAGTTCTTCGGACTGAAGACCAAGTCGACGCGGATCGTCTTCATCCTGGACAAGACCGGGTCGATGGATTTCAAGTGCACCGAAGCGTCCCTTCCCCCCAAGAAGGAAGCGCCTCCCCCGAAGAAGGGCTCCGACGTCCCCACCACGGACGAGAAGCTCTCGGCGACCGACGAGGCGGCCAAGAAAAAGGCCGGGGAGATCAAGAAGAAGTACGACGACCGCAAGATCGCGAAGCGGATCGACGCCCTCAAGCGGGAGCTCATCAACACGATCTACAATCTCGACCCGCGCGTCCACTTCGCGGTGATCACGTACGCGGACAACCCGTTCAACTGGAAGCCCGCCCTCATCCAGGCGACCTGGCCGAACAAGTTCGAGTGCATCAACGACATGAACAACCTGAGCCCGGCCGGCCCCACCAACATCTGGGACGGACTGGAGAACGCGTTCCGGTTCGTGTCGGAGCCCAAGCGCCCCGAGGTGATCGCGTTCGACAAGAACGGCAATTACGTGACGACGGTCAACGGCGCCGACACGTTCTTCCTGATGACGGACGGCAACCACAACACGGGGAAATTCGCCGGCGGAAACGACTTCGACGAGCGCGCCTTCTTCTCGGAGTTCAAGAAGATCAACATGGTGCGGCGGGTCGTCGTCAACACGATCATCCTCGGGGACACGACGGGGGGCGCCGAAAACCAGGATCCGATCAAGCAGAAGTCGCTGTCTCTCTTCCGGCAGATCGCGGAGGTTTCAGGCGGGGCCTTCGTGCACCTGGGCCAGTAGGAAGCTTCAAGCTCCAAGCTTCAAGCTTCAAGGCCGACCGAAGCCGCCTCCGCCCGGAGTCTCAATCCTCAATCGGTCCCCGGGCTTCACGGTCAATTGCGCGCGGCCCGGCAACCGGCGCCCGTTGAGCCGGTCGACGCCCGGCTTTCCCGCGCCTCCCCCGGCCAATCCCCACGGACCCGCCGTCCGCCTCTCTCCGAGGATCGAGACGTGGGCCGGGGCCAGGAATTCGTATTCCCGAACCAGCCCATCGCCCCCCCGCTTCCGTCCGCGACCCCCGCTTCCCCGCCGGAAGGCGTACCGCACGACGCGCACGGGAGCGGACCGCTCGAGCGCCTCGATCGGCGTGTTGAGCGTGTTCGTCATGTGCGAGTGGACTCCGTCCGGGCCGTCGGAGCCGGCGCGCGCGCCCATGCCCCCCGCCAAGGTTTCGTAATACGCGAATCCCCGGCCGCCGAACGTGACGTTGTTCATCGTGCCCTGGCTCGCGGCGGGGATCCGCCCCGGGAGCGCCCGGGCGAGCGCTCCGAAGAGCGCGTCCACGATGCGCTGCGAGGTTTCGACGTTGCCCGCCGCGACCGCGGCCGGCGGCCGGGCGTTCACGAGGGTTCCCCCCGGGGCCAGGATCCGGATCGGCTCCGCGGCGCCCGCGTTGAGGGGGATCTCCTCCGGCACGAGGCAGCGGAACGCGTACAGGACCGCCGACGCGGTCACCGCGAAGACCGCGTTCGTGTTGTCGGGCGCCTGGGGCGAAGTCCCCCCGAAATCGACGACGACGCCCCGCCCCCGCCGACGGACCGACACGCGGATCCGCGCCCCCGAATCGAGACGATCCTCGAACCGGTGGACGCCCGCGGGAATGAGACGGATCGCCGCCTCCATGCAGCGCCGCGCATGGTCCTGCAGCTGCCGCGCGCGCCGGAGCAGCTCGGCGGCGCCGTAGCGGGCGGCCAGCGACTCCAGCCGCCTCCGTCCGGTGACGCAGGCTCCGACCTGGGCGTCCAAGTCGCCCTCGACCTCCCGGGGCTGGCGCACGTTCGCCAGGAGCAGCTTCCGCACGGACGCGTCGAGCTTCATCGGCGGGATCAGGAACCCCTCCTGCCACACGTCCGTCGAGAGGGGCATCGACCCGGGCGACATGCCGCCGATGTCCGAGTAGTGGGCGCGGCACGCCGCGAAAAACCGGAGCCGCCGCCCGAGGAAGACCGGATGGACGAGCGTCACGTCCGGGAGGTGCGTGCC
>DASRJF010000305.1:0-7463 GCA_035649615.1 Planctomycetota bacterium
GATGCGCTGCGCCTCGGCCAGCCGCGCCTCGCTGCGCTGCAGCTCCTGCTCGACGCGCTTCCGCTCGGTGACATCGATGCCGGTGACGAGCGTCGCGGGCCGCCCGTCGAGCTGGATCAGGTCGACGGAATAGTCGATCCAGATCGTGTGGCCGTCGGCATGGACCAGCCGCTCCAAGATGCGCTTCGGCATCGGGACGCCCGCCTGGCGGGCGCGGCCGCGCGCGATGGCGTGCTCGCGGTCGTCGGGATGGACCGCCTCCCAGAAATTGCGGCCGAGAAAGTAGTCCTTGGACCGGCCCAGGAGCGCGCACCCGGCGGGATTGACGTAGGCGAGCTTGTCGCCCTGGATGATGGCGATGAGAGAGGAAAGGGTTTCCGCCAGCGACAGGAAGGATGCTCCCTGCAGCCCAAGATCCCGCGCGACGCCCGTCGATTCGTTGCTCAAAGCACATCCCCCCTCGCAGAGGGGAGGCCATCTTACTTCTCTCTCGTTGGAATTCCACTCCGGTTTAAATTGCTGTGATGCAAGCGATTGCATGGTCCCGGATTCGCGCCCCCTGGCAGCCGTACCATTTGTGGTACGCATGCGCTCCAGGCGTATCATCCGCGCAACGCCGATTCCTGAAAGCAAGATGCGGGCCCCGGCGGTTGCCCGCCGGGGCCCGGAATCCTGAGAGAGCGAAGAAAACTACTTCTTGTTCCCGTTGGTTCCCAGCGCCTTCGACAGCTTCAGCTTGATGAACTCCGTGTCGTCCGGTTTTCCGGATCCCACGTGACGTCCCACGCTGAACGGGAAGTTGTTGTCGTTCAGGACGCCGATCGTGTGGTCGTCGAAGACGACGACGCTCTCGATCGTGGTGAACGGGAACGCGAAGGGCTGGCCCAGTCCCACGTCGCCCGGCGCCGCCGGCAGCGAGATCCCGTGCGGATCGTCGATCTGCATCAGGTCGGCCACGAGCATCTTGTCCACCGCGGTTCCCGGCGCGCCCAGCTCCACCTGGTAGATCGTCTTGAAGCCGTCCAGGTCGCCCTGCGACCCGTCGCGCTCGATGATCAGGCCGTATTTGTCCGCGAAGATCGTGAAGTCCCCGATGTTGGTTCCCCCGTCGCTCAGCGCGTACGGGTACCGGACCCCCGTGTAGGCACGGGTCCCGAGGTTGAACTCGTGGATCAGGAGCGTCCGGGGCGTGCCGCCGACCAGCGGCGCTTCCAGGAGCGGGAGGAGCTTCGTGCCGTCGAAGCTCAGCGCCATGCCCTCGAATCCGCCGCTGCGCGGGACGCGGAACGGGTTGGAGAGGCGCGTGGACCGGTAGGGCCAGGGCAGGCCCGCGAGCCACGGCGTGTTGGCGCCGCCTTCGGTCTGCAGGTTCGTGCCGTCGTCGGATCCGGCGATCGCGGGGTTGTCGAAGATCGGGAAGTCGCCGAAGAGGAAGACCGTCCGGATCAGGGAATACTCGATGTGGACCCGGAGGAGCGTGCGGAAATCGAAGCTCTGGATGTCGGCGCGGTCCCACATCAGGTTGGCCATGATCACGTTGGCCACCGCCCGGGCGAAGGGATCGGGGCCAATCGTGCGCGACGCGAAGATCGCGCGGGGGTTGACCTTGGTCTCGATGTTGAAGCGGACGCGGCTCGCGTTCTTCCAGCGCCGCGTGGCGTTGACGTGGCCGGCGCCGGCGCCCGTCTTGTAGTAGGTCTCGTAGAACTTGACGAAATTGAAGACCTGCTGGAGGCTCGGCATCGCGTAGACGTGCGGCAGCCCGATCGACGCGGCGAACGCCTGCGTCACGGGGGAGAGCGCCGGATCGTTCAGCTGCTGCGGCCCGCGGAACACCTTGTCGGCGATGAAGAGGGACTGGATCTGCGCGAGCGTGAAGTCCTTGATCAGCACCTCATCGGCCGGACCGTAGGCGGTGCCATCCGCCCGGCGCGCCTTCTCCGACTGGATCAGCGGATCGTGATCCAGGACCGGGATCCCGTCGCTCGTGATCCCGCAGTCCATTTCGAGCGTGCTCATCAGGAAGTCGAGGGCGGCTTCCATCGCGGGGAGCGTGTTCTCCGGCCGGAGGTCGCGGCCGCCGCGGTGGCCTTGGGCGTCGACCTTCGCGAGGTTGACCAGGCCGTCGGCGTCGAGGAAGTCGCCGGGGGTTCCGTCGTTGTTCGCGTCGAACTCGGCCACGGCCTGGATGAGCAGGTCGGGCCGGTCGGAGATGATGCCGTTCACGCCGAGCCGCATCAGCTCCGCCATGCGGGGCTTGTCGTTGACCGTCCACGTGACGACCGGATAACCGGCGGCCTTCATCAGGGCGACGTTGAAGATGTCGCTGGAGGCCGGGTCCAGGCCTGAACCGGCGGGGGGCGCCTGGCGGTTGTCGATGAACGTGGTCGCGTTGTTGTCGTCGAGCATCACGTGCCACGGCGAGAAGACGGGCGGCTTCCTGTTGCCGTTCATCCGCGCGTGCGTGCGGACCGCGTTCATGATGCGGAGCGCGGTCGACTCCTCGCTGCGCGGGCTCTGGGGCGAGCGGAGTTCCTTGCCCGGGTTGTCGAAGTCGGGCAGCGGGATCGGCGCCTCGAGGACGCGGCCCGTGGCGTCGGTGTGGAGCAGGAACGGGCCGAATTCATCGCCGAACCAGAGCGTCCCGTCCGCCGTGCGCCGGAAGGACTCGATGTCGAAGTCGGCGCCGGTCAGGAAGCGCTCGGCCGTGAAGTGGTTGACGATCGCGAAGGGAATGTGCTTGTCGGGGTCGCGCAGCTCGATGAACGAGAGGACGGCGATCGTTCCCGTCCCGTGGTTCTTGGTTTCGAAGTCGGGCTGGAGGCGGTAGGCGCGGAGGCGGAAGTCGGCGGAGTTCTCGATGCTGCCGTAGCCGTTGTCGGCGAGCGCGAGGAACGTGCCGTCGCCGTTGTCGAGGATGGCGGAGATTCCCTGGACGGGCTGCTTGTCGGTGAAGGGAGGCGTGACTCCGTTGATGGGCGCGACGCCGAGGAATTCGCCGGACGTGGGGCCGGACGCCCACGTTTCCGCGGGCAGCACGGCTCTCCCGATCAGCTCCGGGTCGTTGCTCACGGCCGGGCCTCCCGCCGCCATCATCATCGCCGCGGCGGCGGCCATCGTCGCACGTTTCATGCTCATGGTCGTCCTCCTGTAAATGGGAAGTACGGGGAGGAACGTAGGCCATGGATGCAAAGGACGCGCGACGACTCGGCTACCGATGCGTTAATGCGACGCGCGCGGATCTGCGGAAGCGCGTCCGGCCGCCGGCGCGGCTTCTCGAACGTCGATGAAGACGTCCATCTGCTGACCGACGAAGAGCGGCGCGCTCTCGTCGTCGATCCGGTAAATCACCTGGAGCACGCGGGTATCGACGCGCTCCGTGCTGTCCCCCGTGAGGGATTTCTTGGGGAGGACGAACGGCTCGAACCGGACGAACGTCAGCGCCGTCTTCTGGCCGGCGTTGCCGCGCACGGCGGCGGCCGCCTTGGCGTCCGGGCGGATCCGCCACGCCTCGTGTTCGTCGACGTCGACCCGGATGTGGAGCGGCTTCAGCCGGCCCAGCAGGATGAGAGGGCTGGCGGTGACTCCCGCGGGCGCGAATTCCCCGGGGCGGACCTTGACCTGCAGCACCTGGCCGTCGACCGGCGCCCGGACGATGCTCCGCTCGAGGCGGACTTCGATCACGCTCACCTGGGCGGCCGCGGCGGCCTTCCTGGCCTGCGCCTCCTCGAGGCGCGCCCGCGCCGTCTTGACGGCCGACCGGCGGCGCGTCACCTCCTCCTCGCTGACCGCGCGGCTGTCCGAGACCCGTTCGACGAAATTGAGCTGGTGCGAGACATCCTCGAGCACCGCCGCGGCGACGTTGACCTGGCTCTCCGCCATGCGGACGTCCGCCTGCCGGGCCGCGAGCTCCGCGCGCCACGGGCGGTCGTCGAGCCTGAACAGCGGATCTCCGGCTCGCACCGGCCGGCCGACGACGGCCGGCACTTCCGCGACGACGTCCGAGTAGGGCGTGCCGATGGAGAGGTTCTCGGTGCTCGATTCCACGAGTCCCACCGCCGCGACGGCGTGCTCGAAGTCGGACGCCGGCGGCCGGGAAGGGGGAAGCGTCGACTCGCGCCGGGGCTGCGATTTCGCCACGGAGATGATCCCGAAGACCAGGGCCGCGACGGCGAGGGCGGGCAGCAATCGTCTCTTCATGGCGGATCTCCTGTTTCCTGAAGTCAATGAGTCGAGATTCCCCTGGGGTGCTCGGTTTTCACGATCCGGCCGTCGTCCATGTGCGCAATCCGGTCGGCGTACTTGAAGACGCGCGTATCGTGCGTGACCACGATCACGGACCGGTCGGGATGGACCGCGTGCTCCGACAGGAGCTCCATGACCGCATCGCCCGTCGCGTGATCCAGCGCGGCCGTCGGCTCGTCGCACAGGATCAGGCTCGGCTCGTGCACCAGCGCGCGGGCGAGCGTCACCCGCTGCTGCTGACCGCCCGAGAGCTTGTTCGGGAGGGCGTTGACGCGGTTCCCGAGGCCCAGCGTCGCGAGCAGGCCGGCCGCCTTCTCGACCGCCTGCGGGCGCGGCATCCCGGCCGCGAGCAACGGCACGGCGGCGTTCTCCGCCGCGGTCAGGGCGGGAAGCAGGTTGTACTGCTGGTACACGAACCCGAGGCGCTTCCGGCGGAACCGGATCCGCTGGTCGTCGGGCAGGCGCTCCACCCTCTGTCCGAAGAGCTCGACCTCCCCGTCGTCGCTGTTGAGGAGCCCCGCGATGACGGAAAGGAGCGTGGTCTTGCCGCAGCCGCTCGGGCCGACCAGGAACGTGAGCTCCCCGGAATCGGCGCTGAAGTCCACGCCGCGAAGGACGGAGACGCGCGCCTCCCCCTGGCCGAAGTCCTTGAGGACTCCGCGGCACTGAACGGACGTCGCCGGCGTTGCGATCATGGCATCACCCCCGGAAAACGATGGCGGGTTCGAGAACGAGCACGCGGCGGAGGCTCAGCAGGCTCGCGAGCACCACGACGAGCATGATGCACGCGCCGGTCAAGACGACGTTCTGCCACATGAGGACGATCCCCCGCGTGGCCATCACTTGGAGCGTCACCTGGAAGAAGCCGGCCGCCATCCCGGTGCCGATCGAGAAGCCGATGAACCCCACGGTCAGCGCCTGGAGGAGGATCATGCCGACGAGTCGCCCGTTCGTGACGCCGATCGCCTTCAGCGCGCCGAACTGCTTCAGGTTCTCGATCGTGAAGAGATAGAACGTCTGGCCCGCGACGATCGTGCCCACGACGAGCGCGATGGCGATCGTGATGCCGAAGTTGACCGGGATGCCGGTGTTCCTCAGGTAGTAGTGGATGCAGTCCCACAGGAATTGGTTCGTGGTCCGGGCGCGAAGGCCGGTCTGCGCCTCGATCCGCGCGCACAGGGCCTCGGCGGAGAGCCCCGCCTTCGGGCGCACGAGGACGTAGGAGAGCTGGGAGCGCTCGCGCCCGACGAAATTCACCGCCTCGCTGTACCGGGCGTGCATGACGGGCCAGCTGACGAAGGGCGCGGAGGCGTCGGAGATCCCGACGATGGTCGCCTTGTGGTCGTTCAGCTCGAGGGTCCGGTCGAGTCGGAGCGGCTCGCCCGGGAAGAGGAGCGCGTAGCCGGCCCGGTCGATCACCACGGAGTTCGGCTCGCGGAGGCGCTCCCAGGAGCCCAGCTTCATGGCCCGGGGCGCCCCGGTGAGCGTGGCGTCGTCCAGGCCCAGGCAAAACGAGACGGCGAATTTTCCGGCCGTCGTGCGGGCCACGGGATTGCCCTTGTAGAGCTTCACGGCCCACTCGACGCCCTCCACGCCGCGGACGCGCGTGAGGTCGGTGTCCTTCAGGGCCTTGGTCTGCTCGAAGTACTCGGTCTGGGGATCCATCACCCAGATCTCGGCGTCGGTCACGTCCAGGATCTGGCTGCCGGTCCGCTTGAGGATGCCGGCGAAGATCGAGGTCTGGTTCTCGAGCAGGAACGTGGCGAACGCGATCGCGAAGATCAGCCCGAGGTATTTCGCGCGGTCGCCCGTCAGCATCCGGAGCGCGACGAAGTTCATGACCCGTCTCCCGTCAGGTGCATATACACGTACATGACCCTGGTCCCGGACCTTCTCCCGGGCCCGGCCGCGGCGCGACCCCGACCCTGCCTCCCATTCGCCGGGCGGGGCGGAGCCTCACGGTCTTTTCGCGCGACGGGCCCGCCGGCCCCCGCTATGTGTAGATACACGTATACGCCCATGGAAACGCTCCTACTCCCCGGCCAGGCTCTCGGACGCCGACGCCAGGATCTTCACGAGGCGGCGGAGGCGCCCCGCCCCCAGGGCTCCGGCCAGCCGTCTCTGGGCCCGCCTCCACAGCGGCAGCGCCCGGGCCAGGGAGTCGCGCCCCTTCGGCGTCACCGAGATCACGCGCTCGCGGCGGTCGGGGCCGGCGGCGATGGCGACCAGGCCCTCCTTTTCCATGAGGGCGAGATTGCGCGTCATCGTCGTGCGGTCGACCGTGAGGGCCTCCGCGAGCCGCGTCAGCGTCCACTCGTCCCTCGTCGACATCGCCACGAGGGCCGAGAACTGGGGGCCCGTGATCCCGCTGGGCCCGATCAACCCCTCGTAGATCTGCGACACCGCCCTCGACACTTTCCGGAGGTTGAAGAGGGCGCACGTCCGCGCGATTTCCTCGCACGCCGCCCGCCCCGCCGCCGGGTTCGACCTCATGCAGTAAGTGTATCTACACGTATCGTGGAAGTCAAGCGGAATTCGCGCGCTACGCGAAAGTCATGGGTGCGGCCTCCTGGAGCCGGAGGGCCGGGATCACCCCGAAGCGATCAAATCCCTGTCGGCAATCGAGCCTGCAAAGCGCTTAGGCTCTTGAGAGATGAAGTAGGGCGGCCTTTGGACTTCGTCCCTGGAGGCAGGTTATGCGCGCATACGGAATGGCCCTGGCCCTGCTGCTGGCGACCGGATGCAAGTCGAGCGGCGATGCCTCGACGCCCGTGGCGTCGACGTCCGCGAGCATCCAGGACATCCGGGACGCCGTCACGAATACGAAGACGGGCGTCGACACCGCCGTGAGCGCGCTCACCGCCCTGACCGAGACGAATGAAGGCGGCCTCAAGAAGAGCTACGACCGCTACGGGTCGGCGCTCGCGGGCCTGAAGGCCTCCGCGCTCGAGGCGCGCGATCACCTCATCCAGCTCAAGCTCCGCCGCGACGCCTACCTCAGCAAGTCCCTGGAGCTGTCCAAGGACGTGAAAAGCCCCGAGCTCCGGGCGGGCGCGGAGAAGCGGCGCACCGCGGTCATGGACGCGTTCATGACCCTGAACGGCAAAGCCCAGGAAGCGCGCAACGCGTTCGCGCCGATCTATGGGTCTCTCGAGGACTGCCGCCGGTTCATGGAGTCGGACTTCACGATGTCGTCGGCCGCGGCCTTGAAGGGCGAG
>DASRJF010000306.1:0-2642 GCA_035649615.1 Planctomycetota bacterium
CCACATGGCTTCAGGGGACGAAGTCGCTCACAAGCTCACGCCGGCCGAACGCAAGCGCAAAGCCCAGCTCTTCGCGAGCCCCGTGCGCCCGCTCGACATCCGGCCCGACACGTCCGTCGCGGATCTCGTCGAAGGCATGGGCGGCATGTCGATCCAGGCCCGCAACATCGGCCTCTGCGCCGAAGTGCTCAAGGGCATGCTCACCGATCCCGCGCGGCCCACGGTCCTCCTCGGCCTCGCGGGGCCCCTCATCGCCGCGGGCCTTCGCCACGTGATCCGCGACCTCATCGCGTCGGGCGCGGTCGACGTCGTCGTCTCGACGGGCGCCGTGCTCTACCAGGACATCTACCAGGCGCGCGGCTTCCGCCATTACCAGGGCGAAATCGACGCCGACGACGGGGCGCTCCGGGACCTCTACGTCGACCGCATCTACGACACGTACGTCGACGAGGAGAAGTTCTGGGACACGGACCTGTGGTGCGGAAAGGTCGCCGACGGCCTCAAGCCCGGCATCTACTCCAGCCGCCAGTACCTCGACGTCCTCGCGTCCCGGCTCCAGGACGACCGCTCCATCCTGGCCACGTGCCACAAGATGGGCATCCCCGTCTTCTCCCCCGCGATCAACGACAGTTCGATCGGCATCGGGTTGACCCAGCACCACCACGACGCGGTCCGCGCGGGCCGGTCGCCGGTCTCGATCGACTCGATCCAGGACAACTACGAGCTGACCCAGATCGTCGTGAAGTCGAAGATGACCGCCGCGATCTACATCGCGGGCGGCGTCCCGAAGAACTACATCAACGACTCGATCGTGATGAGCTACATCTTCGGGCTGGAGCGCGGGCACGAGTACGCGATCCAGCTGACGACGGCGGTCACCGCGGACGGCGGGCTCTCGAGCTCGACGCTCTCGGAAGCGCGCTCCTGGGGCAAGATCAAGAAGAAGGCCAAGTACGCGATGGCGTGGGTGGAACCGAGCGTCTCGTTCCCACTCCTGACCGGATACGTCCTGCAGCGCCGTCTCGCCGAGGGGCGCGCCCGTTTAAGGTACGACTGGGATGGCGAAATCCTCCGAGACCTCAAGGCTGTCCGGGAGAAGGTCCAAGCCGGGCGCTAGGTATTTCTACGTCCTCGTGACGGGGGGGGCCGGGTTCATCGGCTCCAACCTCGTCCTCGAGCTCCAGCGCCGCTGGCCCTGGGCGCGCCTCACCGTCGTCGACGACTTCCGCTCCGGCACGTTCAAGAACCTCGCGGGCTACAAGGGCGACCTCGCGGCCGTGGACGCGTCGCGGTTCAGCCCGTTCGAGAAGTACGACTGCGTCTTCCACCTCGCCTCGATCACGGACACGACCGTGACCGACCAGCGCCTGATGGTGCACGACAACGTCGAGGGATTCCGCAACATCCTGCAGATCGTCCACAAGCAGAAGGCGCGCGTCGTCTACGCCTCGAGCGCCGCGACGTACGGGATCGCGGGCAACCGGATGTCCGAGGACTCCGACGCCGCCCCCGCGAACGCGTACGCGTTCTCCAAGACCATCCTCGACAACATCGCCGACGAGTCGCGCAAGGAGGGGATGCGCGTCGACGGTCTGCGCTTCTTCAACGTGTACGGCCCCGGCGAGGCCCACAAGGGGGCCTCCGCCAGCATGATCTACCAGCTCGGGCTCCAGATGCGGCAGGGGCGCCGCCCGCGGATCTTCAAGAACGGGGAGCAGCGGCGCGATTTCGTGCACGTCGACGACGTGGTCGACGCCCTCGTCCTGGCCTCCGAGCGGGGCAAGAACGCCGTCTACAACGTGGGCTCGGGCCGCGGCCGCAGTTTCAACGCCGTGATCCGCTCGCTCAACTCCGCCCTCGGGACGTCGTACGAGCCGGACTACTTCGAAAACCCCTACGACTTCTACCAGACGTTCACCGAGGCCGACCTGGCGCGGTCCAAGCGCGACCTGGGGTACGTCCCCAAGTACGAACTCGAATCGGGGGTCCTGGAGTACATGAAGCGGCTGGGATGGGCCAAGGGTTAGCGTTGCTTCAAGATCGATTCTGCAGGTTGAGAAAGGACCAACGGAAAGTTCGAAGTCCTGCGTCCTGCGTCCAAAGTTCGTCCGATCTCTAAAGTCCAATGTCACCCGATGATCGAAGCTCGCCGGAACGGTTGAACGAACAAATCTATCCGGAGGCGACACCAGCGGCCGGCTTCCCGCTTCCCGCTTCCCGCCACCGGAATCCGGGAAGAGATGTGCCCGTCCGGGTGTTAGACTTACCTATCCCTTTCTAGGAGAGATCCATGAGACTCGCATTGGTGGTGATGGCGGGCCTGTGCCTGGCGGCGACCTCCCCCCGCGGGGAATTGACGCTCGGGGAAGTCGTCCCCGACGTCGCGTTCAAGGCCTACGACGGCTTGGAATACAAGCTCTCGGACTTCCGGGCGGATTCGGCGAAGAAGGTCGAGGGGCAGGTGGTGGTCGTCTATTTCCAGTCGGAAAAGTGCCCCGCCGCCATCGATCCGGCGCTCGTCAAGAAGATCTCCGAGCCCTGGAACGACCCCAAGTCGGGCGTGAAGCTCCTGGCGTTCTACGCGTACGGGCACGACACCGAAGCGAACATCGAGAAGTTCGTCAAGGCGAACCAGCTGCCGT
>DASRJF010000307.1:0-3953 GCA_035649615.1 Planctomycetota bacterium
TCGCGCGGGTCGAGGAGGCGCGAGAGCCGGCTCGCGATCTCGTGCGGGTCGCCGGGATCGGGGACGACGAACGAGTCCGTCCCCGGCGTGATGATCTCCGAGACGCCCGCGACCTCCGTCACGATCACGGGGACGCCGCTCGCCATCGCCTCGAGGCAGACGTTGGGAAACGGGTCGTAGAGCGTGGGCAGGACGAGGGCGTCGGCCACCGCGTAGAGATTGTCGATGTCGGCCCGCGCGCCGAGGAACCGCGCCTTCACCTGCCGGCGCTTCGCCATCCAGGAATACCGCCTCGTTCCGCCCGCCCCCGCGACGAGGAGATACGCGTTCGCGTCGCGCGGCAGGTATCCGAGCGCCTCGATCGCGCGTCCCAGCCCCTTGCGGCGGAATCCCGAGCCCGCGAACAGGACGACGAACGCGTCGGCCGGCAGGCCCGACCCGGCGAGGACCCCGGCGCGACGCTCGCGAAGGCCCGGGTGGAACCGCTTGAGGTCGACCGAGTTCCGCGTCACGACGATCCGCGCGGGACCGATCCCGTAGTGGCGGACGACCTCGTCGCGGACCCGGTTCGAGACGGCCTGGATGAGACGCGTCGACTCCGGCTGGAACGCCTCCCGCTCCAGCTTCAGGATCCTCCGCTCCTTGGGATTCACGAGGCTGAACCAGCGACCGAGGCGGGAACGCGCGGGCTCCATCCGCCGCAGGTACTCCGCGTGGACGCCGCCGCCGAGACGCAGCAGGTCCTGCGAGACGGTCCGCGCAAAGCTGTGGACGATGTCGAACGCCTGTCCCTCTAGCGCGGCTTTCGCGGCCCGGGCGAACCCCCGGTGGTCGGAGACCCCCAGCGCGGTCGCCTCGACGCCCTCGACGGCGCCCTTCACCGTGGCGGCGAAGACCCGCACCGGGTGGCCTTGCGCCACGAGCGCCGCGGCGAGCATCCCGGCCTGGTTCTCCGCCCCTCCCAGGGCGCCGAACGACTCGATGAGCAGCGCGATTTTCATGAAGATCCAGCTCTAAGCTGCAAGCCTTAAGCTCTAAGCCTGAAGAAGCCCGTACGGGCCCTGGCTTAGAGCTTAAGGCTTAGAGCTTAAGGCTGATCTCGTCCGCTCGCGGAGTTTGACCTGCTTGATGAAGACGTAGAAGGCGGAGGCTCTCGCGATGACGAACCCGGGCCAGCCGTCGAGGAAGCCGAGCTTCCAGACGTAGCACTCAAGGAACTTGACCGGCGGGTGGAAGAGCAGCTTGAAGAGCGACGGCGTGCGCCCCTCCTTGATCCACTCCCCGACGACCACGTCGCTGAAGCGGTCGATCGTCTTCAGCTGGTGGGAGAAGTCGCGGTACGTGTAGTGCTCGAGATCCGCGTCGAGGTCGCGCGTCAGGCCGTTGGCCTCCAGCTTGTCGTGCGGGTCCACGCCCGTCCATTTCGCGCGGCCG
Source organism: Planctomycetota bacterium (assembly GCA_035649615.1). Taxonomy (GTDB): domain Bacteria; phylum Planctomycetota; class MHYJ01; order MHYJ01; family JACPRB01; genus DASRJF01. The sequence continues at coordinate 1,435 of DASRJF010000307.1, forward strand.
CGGCGCACGATCCGCAGTTTCCAGTCCGGATACCAGCCGCCGTGGTTGATCCACCGGCCGAGGTACTTCACGTGGCGCTTCACGCGGAATCCGTCGATGCCGTCGGCCGACGCGAGCGCGCGCTCGAGCCCGGCCTTCAGCCCGGGCGTGCACCGCTCGTCCGCGTCGAGCGAGAGAACCCAGTCTCCCGTCGCCTGCTCCAGGGCGAAGTTCTTCTGCGCGACGTAGCCCGGCCACGGCCGCTGGATCACCTTCTTCGTGTACCTCCGCGCGATCTCGGGCGTGCGGTCGGCGCTCATCGAGTCGACCACGACGATCTCGTCGCACCACTTCACGGATTCGAGGCAGTCCCCGATGTTCGCTTCCTCGTTGCCGCAGATGACGACGGCGGAGATGGTCATGTCGCCGCTCCCAGGAATCGGCCGCACGCGTCGACGACGTCCTCGACGGAGACGCGCTTCATGCAGTTGTGGTGGCCGAGGGGGCAGACGCGCTTCAGGCACGGGCTGCATTCGATCTCGGTCCGGACGATCGCGTGCCGCTTTCCGTAGGGGGGCGTCGCGATCCAGTCCGTGGGGCCGAAGACCGCGACGACCGGAACCCCGACGGCGTCGGCGACGTGCATCGGTCCCGTGTCGTTCGTCAGGAAAAGCGCGCAGCGCCGGATCGCCGCGGCGAGCTGGGGCAGGTCGGTGCGGCCGGCGAGCGAGACCGCGCGGGAGCCGATCTCCGAGGCGACCTGGTCTCCGAGCTCGCGCTCCGCCGGGCCCCCGACGACGACGATCGAGGCGCCCCATTTCTTCGCGAGCCGTTTCCCCGTCTCGATGAAGCGGTCGGGAAACCACTGCTTGGCCTCGCCGTAGGTCGCGCCGGGGTTGATTCCCACGACCCGCCTGCCTTCGGGCAGGTGTTCCGCGGCCCAGCGATCCGCCTCGGGCGGGACCTCGAGCGCCGGCGGTTTGGGTTCGGGCGGAGTTCCGAACGCGGTCAGCAGGTGGTGGTAATACCGGACGCGGTGCACCCGCAGCAGGTCCGGGTCGCGCGGCACGGCGTCGGTGAGCATGGGCGACCGTCCGTCGCCGGCGTATCCGATCCGCCTCGGGATGCGCGCCGTGAAAGGCGCGAGCGCGGAGGAGAAGGAGCGGGGAAGGATGAGGGCCGCGTCGAACTTCCGCCGCCGGAGTTCGCGCACGAGGCCGAGCCAGGTGCGGAGTTTTCCCTTCCCTCGCGCGGGCGGGACGATCGTCTCGTCCACGTACGGAAGTCCCGCGTAAAGGCCCGCGACGGAGGGTCGCGAGAGGACGGAGATGCGCGCGCCGGGCTCCATCGCGCGGAGCGACTCGAGGGTCGGCAGGCTCATGACCGCGTCGCCCAGCCAGTTATTGCCGGAGACGAGGATCCGCTTCACTTCGTTGCGGGTCCCGTCAAGGCCCACCAGAACCGGTGGAACCAGAGCCCCGCCGCGCACCGGCGGGCGAGGTCGCGGATCTTGGCGCGGTCCTGCACGTAGCTGAAGAGGAAGCGGAACCGGTCGATGCGCGAGACGCGGTCCTTCAGCCACTTCTCGACGGAGCGGTTGAGGCGGGAGAGGTTGGCGGCGTCGAGGCCCGGGTCGCGCGCCATGCGCAGGACGGCGCGGTCGAGGTCGATGAAGTAGACGTCCGTCCCCTGGAGGAGGATGTTCTTCACGTTGAGGTCGCCGTGGTAGAGGCCGGCCTCGTGCATGCGGCGGACCTCGCCCGCGACGTCGGCGATGATCCGTCGGTGGCGGGCCGGGGCGGTCTCGCGCGCCAGGGCGAGAAGGTCGCGCGCGCCGGCGATCTCGCGCACGACCAGGGTGAACCGGTGGAAGGGCCCGAACGCGTGCGTGGCGCGGCAGGCGACGATCTCGGGCACGTTGAGGCCCGCCCGGCGGGCGCGCAGGACGGCGTGGAGCTCGCGCAGGATGCGGCGCATCCCGAGGTGGATGTTCCCGGCAAACCGGGCGAGGCCGCCGCGGGCGAGCTCGCGGACGAGCACGCGCCCGGGCGCCCCCTTGGGCTGGTAGGCGAAGTGCTCGACGCGGCCCTTGAAGCCGGTCCGGTCCTCGGCGGGGACCTTCTCGAAGTCGGACAGGACGTCCTCGAGCAGGTACGGCCGCCACTCGGGGCGGATCAAGACCAGGTGCGAACCCGAGTAAACCGAGTCATATCCGTCGAGGATCAGCGCCATGGCGGTGAGACAAATCGTAGCAGAAAACGGAATGGGGAATGTGGAAGATGGAAGGTGGAATGGAATGTGGAATAGGGTCGGGACTTTCGCTCCTGGCCGCCCCCCTCTAGAATGCGGTGGATCATGCTTCCGGCCCGAGAGATCCGACGCATCCTTCTCGTCCGGCTGAGCGCGCTGGGGGACGTCGTCAACACCCTGCCCGCCGTCAGCGCCGTGCGCGAGGCCTTCCCGAGGGCGCGCCTCGGGTTCATCGTCGAGGACCGCTGCCGCGACGTCGTCGCGGGGCACCCCGCCATCGACCGCGTCTA
>DASRJF010000308.1:0-5698 GCA_035649615.1 Planctomycetota bacterium
ATGGCTTTCGGCGGCGCCGACATCGAATCGATGGAGATCCTGAAGGATTTCAGGATCCGGTTCGTCGCCTTCGACAACCTCGTCCGCAACGCGCTGATGGGGCTCGACGGCGAGATCAAGTCCACGCAGGAGTGGCTGGGCGCCCAGCAGATCCCGTTCCTCGAGCGGCTGTCGCGGAAGTGCGAGGAGGCCGTGAACAAGGCGCAGAGCGATCTCTCGGAGGTGAAGTGGCGCGAGGCGCACGCGGGCTCCAAGTCGAGCGGCATCGACGAGCGCAAGGCGCTGGAGCGCGCGAAGCGCCGCAAGGAGGAGACCGAGGCGAAGCTGGACGCGGCCCGGCAGTGGAGGGTCACGCTGCAGCAGTCGATCGGGAAGCTCTCGACGCCCTGCAACCTGCTGGCGAACCTCCTCGAGCACATGACGCCCCTCGCGCTCGCGCGTCTCGATTCGATGCTCGACGCCCTCGAGGAATATTTCCGCTCGTCGTCCGGAGGCAAGCCATGAGCGTCGCCGGAACCAACGGGGCGCTCCTGATGAAGGCGCTCAAGGACCTCCTCGTCCACTGGGACGCCTCGGGGAACTCGTGGAAGGACCAGGCGCGCACCGAGTTCGACAAGGACTTCCTCCAGGAGCTCATCCCGGCGGTCCGGGGGGCGTCCCGCGCCGCGCAGGAGATCGAAAATCTGCTGCAGAAAGTACGGAGCGAGTGCAGCTGACGTCTGATGACTGACGTCTGATGACTGATGACTGATGACTGATGACTGATGACTGATGACTGATAACTGAGGACCTCTTTCTGATGTCTGATGTCTGATGACTGAGGACCTCTTTCTGAAGTCTGATGTCCGAAGTCTGATGTCTATGAATTGAGACCATGGTTCCATTCGATCTCGAAGCGCTTCGTTCCCGTACCGCTGCTCTCAAGCTGCGGCTTTCCGGGCTCCTCCGCGCCCGCGAGGAGGCCCTCCTCAATTTCAATCGCCGCAAGCGGCTCGGCGACATCGCCACCCAGGAGGCGAAGGCGAAGGAGAAGCAGGAGCGCGACGCGGAGCTCCACCGGATCCGGACCCGGCTGGCCGCGACCCAGGACCTGGCCGGCGCGCGCCACGCGCGGTACGTCCCCCGGATCGAGCGCGCCTTCTCCAGCGCCTGCACCCGGATCCGGGAGAAGCTGCGGCTGTCCGTCGACAAGCTCGCGGACGACGAGCGCCGGACGCGGGACGACGCCCTCAACAAGCTCCACGAGAAGCACGGCATCCTGGAAGAGAAGCTCGCCGGCCACCAGGCCGACGCGGAGGACCTGCTGGCGGAGGCGGGCGAAGTCAAGGCGGCCGCCGCGCGGCTCTTCTCGTACGTGGGGGGCGCGCCGGACGGGGATCCGCCCCCGCCCCCCGCGGACCTGCCGTCGCCCGACGAGGTCGCCCCCCGGGTGCGCGACACGCTCCGGAATCTCCGCAAGGACCTCGGAGCGCGCTGGCGCGACGCCAAGTTCCGCCTCGTGCGGTTCACGCCGATACCGATCGTGGCGATCCTGCTGTTCGTGGCGTGCGCGGCGGCGGCCGTCACGATCTCGTCGAAGGCGCATCCGCCGTTCCCGACGCTGGCCGCGGGGGCGGGGGCGGCGTGGGTCGCCCTCCTCGTGCTGTTCATCCTGGCCCGGGGCGGCGTCAAGAGATCCGTCCGGAGCCAGCTGGCGTCCGTCGCGGCGAGGATCGACGAGACCATCGCCCTGCTCCAGGCCCACAAGGCCTCGCTGAAGCGCGCCATGGCCACGCAGCGCGAGCGGCTCGTGGACGAGAAAATTCACGACGTCGCGGAGATCCGCGACCGGTTCCGCGACCAGGGAGAAGAACTGAACCGGTGGGAACGCAAGCGGCTGGACGAACTGGCCCGGCGCCGGACGCTCCTCCTGGAAAGCGCCCACCGCTCCCGGGAGCGGAAGACCTCCGAGGCGTCGGCTCGCGCCTCGACGGAGGAAATGACTTTCCAGGAGCGCCTCAGGGCCGATCTCGAGCGGCGGCAGGGCGACCCGGGCGGCCAGGGGGAGGACATCGCGGGGGAGGAGCGGCGCGAGCTCGAACGCCTCGGCGCCGAATGGAAGGAGCTCTTGGAGGAATTCCGCCGGACGTCGGCCGAGGCGCGCGCGACGGCCCTCGAGCGCCACCCCTCGTGGGACGACCGCTCCTGGGAGCAGCCGAAGATGCCGTCCGCGTTCCCCGAGGCGGTCTACATCGGCGACGCCCGGGTCGAGACGAAGGCGCTCGCGGGCGGCGCGGAAGGGGACGAGCTGTTCCCGGTCCCGGCCGACGGGGGCGTGAAGCTCCCGCTGGCCCTCTCGTTCCCGGTGCGGGGCTCCCTCCTGGTCACCGCGAGTCCCGCGGGGCGCGCGCGGGGGCTCGAGGCGCTCCAGTCGACGATCCTCCGGATCCTGGGCTCGTTCCCGCCGTCGAAGGCGAAGTTCACGATCATCGATCCCGTGGGACTCGGGCAGAACTTCTCGGCTCTCATGCACCTCGCCGACTTCGACGAGTCTCTCGTCGGCGGGCGGATCTGGACCGAGACGACGCACATCGAGCGGAAGCTGTCGGAACTGACCGAGCACGTCGAGAAGGTCATCCAGAAATACCTCCGCAACCGGTACGCGTCGATCGCGGAGTACAACCCCGAGGTCGGCGCCATGGCGGAGCCGTACCAGTTCCTCGTCGTGGCCGATTTCCCCGCGGGCTTCACCGACCTGGCCTTCGACCGGCTGGCGAGCATCGTGACGAGCGGGGCCCGGTGCGGCGTGTACACCCTCCTCCTGCACGACCCGAAGCAGAAGCCGCCGGCGTCCTTCCCGGCGGCGCGCCTCCAGCAGGGGAGCCTCGTCTGCCGCGCGGACGCCGGGGGCCTGACCCTCATCGATGAGGTCATCCCCGGCGGCGCCGTGACGATCGATGCGCCCCCCGCGGGCGAGCGCCTGACGACGCTCCTGAACACGATCGGCCGCCTCTGCGCCGACGCGAAGCGCGTCGAGGTGCCCTACGACATCGTCTCGCCGAAGGAAGACCAGGTCTGGACCGCGTCGTCCGAGAAGGGCATCCGCGTCCCGCTGGGCCGCGCCGGGGCGGACCGGCTGCAATACCTGGACCTCGGGAAGGGCACGGCGCAGCACGCGCTGGTGGCCGGCCGGACGGGGTCGGGCAAATCGACGCTCTTCCACGTGATGATCACGAACCTCGCCGCGTGGTACGCGCCCCGCGAGCTCGAGTTCTACCTCATCGACTACAAGAAGGGCGTCGAGTTCAAGACCTACGCCGTCCACGGCCTGCCCCATGCGCGCGTGGTGGCGATCGAGAGCGACCGCGAGTTCGGCCTGAGCGTCCTCCAGCGGCTCCAGCTTGAGTTCGCGCGCCGCGCGGAGCTCTTCCGCAAGGCCGGAGTCCAGGACTTCGCGGGGTACCGCCGCGAGGGAACCGGCCCGTACCTGCCGCGCATCCTGCTGATGATCGACGAGTTCCAGGAGTACTTCGTCGAGGAGGATTCGATCTCGCAGGAGGCGGCGCTGCTGCTCGACCGCATCGTCCGCCAGGGCCGCGCGTTCGGCGTGCACGTGATCCTCGGATCGCAGACCCTCGGCGGCTCGTACTCGCTGGCGAAGGCGACGCTGGGCCAGATGGGCGTGAGGATCGCCCTCCAGTGCAGCGAGGCGGACTCCTACCTGATCCTGAGCGACGACAACGCCGCGGCGCGGCTCCTGTCGAGGCCCGGCGAGGCGATTTACAACGACATGTCGGGCATGGTGGAGGGGAACAACCCCTTCCAGATCGTGTGGCTGAACGACGACACGCAGGAGCGGCTGCTGGAGAGGATTCGCGACCGGGCCAAGGCGGAGGGATGGCAGCCCGAGGAGCCGCCCACGATCTTCGAAGGCAACATTCCCGCGGACATCCGCAACAACTTCGCGCTCCGGAGCCGCATCGAGACGCTCCCGGCGGAGGCGGACGGCGGCGGCTCCGTGGCGTGGATCGGCGAGGCGAACGCGATCAAGGGCCCCACGGAGGTGCGGTTCCGGAACCATCCGGGCGCCAATCTCCTGATCGTAGGGCAGCAGAAGGAGGCGGCGCTCGGGGTCGTGATGGCTTCCGTCGTCGGACTGGCGGCGGCGCATCCTCCCCGCTCCGCGAAGTTCGTGCTCCTGGACGGGAGCCCGCCGGAGCTCGGATTCGGCGCGCGCTTCGCGGAACTGTCGCGAACGGTGTCGCAGGACGTGGAGCTCGTCGATTACGCGGCCGTGCCCGCGGCCATGGAGGCGCTCGACGCCGAGGTGAAAACCCGCCAGGAGGGGAGCTCGGCGGGCGCGCCGATCTACGTGGTCATTTTCGATCTCCAGCGCTTCCGCAAGCTCCGGCAGGGGGACGAGTACGAGTTCTCATCGAGCTCCGAGGAGAAGGCTCCACCCGCCAAGTGCCTCGCGAACGCGCTCGCGGAAGGACCGGCGCGGGGGATCCACGCGATCGTGTGGAGCGACTCGCTCAACAGCCTGAACCGGACGTTCACGCGCAAGACGATGAAGGAGTTCGAAATGCGGATCCTGTTCCAGATGAGTCCGGCGGACTCGTCGGAACTGATCGACGCGCCACAGGCCGCCAAGTTGGGCCTGCACCGGGGCCTGCTCTTCCTGGAGCAGGAAGGGACGCTGGAAACCTTTAGGCCGTATGGACTTCCGGAGTCTTCTTGGCTTGAGGAAGTGAAACTCGCCTTGTCCGGACGCAAGCTCGGAAAGCCAAAAAAATAGGTTGACCGTCGACGGAAGGTCGACGGTCAACCTTCAACAGATCAGATCAGGACCAGGATGAGGATCACCAGGACCACGCAACTGCTGACGACAATGACTTCGTGGCCGCCGGTGAAAGACTCAAGGTCCTTCGACTGGGCTTCGCGCTGGGCGTAGCCCGTCGTCGGCGCCATCCCGGGGTCTTGGGCTTCCGGAGAAGCCGTCGACGACTGGATCGACGCCGGTACTGCCTGATGGCGCGCGGGCTCAAGTCCCGCCGCCTGCGTCGCCGCGGCGTGGTTCAAGCCGAGCGTCGCGGCCAGGATCAGGGTCATCAGGCTCATTCTCACTGTGGCCTCGCTTTCCTTTTTCCCGTGTGACGGTTCCGCCTACATCCTCACCGTCCAACGGCCTCCGATGTAGACGTGGCCGCAACTCGGGCCGTGACGGTGGTCGTGGTTGTGATACCACCGGTCGCGGTAGTAGTAGTGGCCGCAGCTGTCCGAGTGGACGTGCGCCACAGGGATCGTCACCTCGATGCCCGTGTGTCCGTGGCCGTGGCCGTGGACCACGCAGCCCGAAAGGCCCGCGGCCGCGACACCGGCGAGCAGCATCGTCATCATCGTCTTCATACGCACCTCCAGTGTTGGGCGGGCCTTCGCGACGCCCGCCAAAAGTGCTGAGTCGGTTCGCCGGAGTTTTGTGACGCGCCGGGGGTAGGAATCAGTACCAGGGTTCAGGAATCAGGGTTCAGGAATCAGGTCGCCGGGCTTGGCTTGAAGCTTGAAGCTTGGAGCTTGGAGCTTCCTTTTGGCCGTCACATCCGCCCCTGGCGCGCATCAACTCTTGTGATGAGGGAACTCAAACAACATGGCAGGGGGACCGCCCCGGGGAAGTGGCGGCTGCAGGGTCCCGACGAGGATTGGGCCTTCGACGTGAGCT
>DASRJF010000309.1:0-2209 GCA_035649615.1 Planctomycetota bacterium
CTCCGCTCGTCCGCGACCACGGGGTGCGCCAGGTAGAGCAGGTCCTTCGCGCGCGTGCACGCGACGTAGAAGAGGCGCCGCTCCTCCTCGACGCCGTCGTCCTCGCGCATCGCCCGCGCGTCGGGCAGCTTCCCGTCCGCGAGCCACAGCACGAAGACGGCGCGCCATTCGAGCCCCTTGGCCTGGTGGACGGTCGTGAGCACGAGCTCGTCCCGGTCCCCGGGCTCCTCGGGAGCCTGGACCCCGGCCGACGGCCCGGCGAGCGCCAGCTCCGCGAGCAGTTCCTGCACGTCGGCGAACCGGTTCGAGTAGTCCGCGAGCCGCTTGACGTCCTCGATCCGCAGCGCGTAGTTGGGAAACGCGGCCTGGAGGTAGTCCTGGTAGCCGCTCTCGAGCACGGTGCGGATCATTTCCGGCGGCGCCTGGCGCAGGTCGGGACCCGCGATCGCGCGCAGGGTCGCCGAGAGGCTGTTCCACCCGGCCTTCGCGGCGGACGGCACCGCCTTCAGGACGGGGGCCGTTTGCAGCGAGGCCAGCGGCTCCCCGACCTTCGAGACCGCGTCCCAGATCTTGTCGGCGGCGGCCCGCCCGATCCGGGGATAGAGCTGGACCACGCGCTTCCAGGCCATCTCGTCGCGGGGATTCGCGGCGATCTTCAGGTACGACGCGACGTCCTTGATGTGCGCCTGCTCGAAGAAGCGCATGCCCGAGCGCACCTGGAACGGGACCCCGCGCCGGGTCAGCTCCATCTGGAGCTCCATCGAGTGCCAGTGCGCGCGGTAGAGCACCGCGATGTCGCGCAGCGCGTACCCCTCGTCCTGCAGCTCCTGGATCCGCTGGGCCGCGAAGTCCGCCTGCTCGCGCACGTCACCGCATGTCACGCGCTCCGGGAGCGGGCCCGCCTTCCGCACCGCGCTCAGCACCTTGGGGAACTGCCGCGCGTTGTGGCGGATGCTCGAATTCGCGAGGGCGAGGATCTCCGGGGTCGAGCGGTAGTTCGTCTCCAGCTTGAAGACGCGCGCCTTCGGGTGGCGCTTCGGGAAGTCGATGATGTTGCCGAAGTTCGCGCCGCGGAACGAGTAGATGCTCTGCGCGTCGTCGCCGACGACCATGAGGTTGCCGTCGGGGCCCGCGATCTCGTCCACGATCTCCGCCTGGAGGATGTTCGTGTCCTGGTACTCGTCGACGAGGATGTGTTTCCAGAGGGCGCGCTGGGACTGCGCGATCTCGTCGCGCCTCAGGAGGTCGCGCCAGAGCTGGAGGAGGTCGTCGAAGTCGACGAGGTTCATCTCCTCCTTGCGCGTCCCGTACATCCGGATCGCGCGGAGGATCTCGTCGCCCAGCTCGACGAACATCGCGTAGTTGTCCGACAGGACCCGCTCGGGCGGCGTCCGCGTGTTCACGGAATAGCTGTGGATGTCGAGCAGCACGTCGGCGCGCGGGAAGCGGCGGTCGTCGGCCTTCTTCCGGAGCCGCCGCACGATGTCGTCCATGAGGTCGCGCGAGTCCTCGCGGTCGAGGATCGTGAAATCCGGCCGGCGCGCGACCAGGTCCGCGTGCTTCCGGAGCACGAGGTGGCCGACGTGGTGGTAGGTCCCGCCCGTGATGCGACGGACGTCGGGGCCGAGGAGCGACTCGACGCGGTTCAGCATCTCCTTCGCGGCCTTGTTCGTGAAGGTCAGCAGGAGGATGCGCTGGGGCGCGGCGCCCGACTCGATGAGCCGCGCCACGCGATAGGTCAGCGTGCGGGTCTTGCCGGAGCCGGCGCCCGCGATGACGAGCATGGGCCCGTCGCCGTATTGGACGGCCTCGAGCTGCTGCGGGTTGAGCTCGCGGGGGTAGTCGATCGAGAACGGGCCGCGCCGTTCGTCGGTTCGAAGAATGTACTCAGTCACGGAGCGTCCATTCTAGGGGGAAGTGTGACAGCGAAGGACGCAGAGAAGCATCAAGCAGCAAGTAGCAGGTAGCAGGCATCAGGGGAAGAGACTCCGGAGCGAAGCATCGCGTGGATCGGCTTGAGGGATCCTCCCCCTTATTCCTGATGCTTGCTGCTTGATGCCGGGCTAGGCCGGGGGCGCGCCTTCGGCGGGCTTCGGCTCCGCGACGGGCGCCGGGGCGGCGTCCTTCTTCTTCTTCTCGAGCAGGCGGTTGGCCTTCTTGATCCGCTTGTTGTACGACTTCGTCTTCTTGCGGAGCGAGTGGACGTACG
>DASRJF010000310.1:0-6378 GCA_035649615.1 Planctomycetota bacterium
CGCATGGGTCGCATCCTCACTTTCCAATCATCGAAGACAGGGTGAACACCGGAAGCAGCATCGAGATCACCACGAAGCCGACGATCGACGCCATCACGACGAGGAGCGCCGGCTCGAAGAGCGAGATGAAAACCTTCACCGAGCGGTCCACCTGGTTGTCGTAGGAATCGGCCAGGTTCACGAGCACCTCGTCGAGGTTTCCCGACTCCTCGCCCACCGCGATCATGTCGACGACCATGGCGGGGAACCCGCGCGACCGGCGGAGGATCTCCGCCAGGCTCCTCCCTTGTTTCACGCCCGCGGCGGCCTCCTCGATGTCCCGCATCAGCACCGCGTTGCCCATCGCCTCCTTCGCGATCTGGAGGCCGGAGAGGATCGGCACGCCGCTCTTGAGCAGCGTCCCGAGCGTCCGCGTGAAGCGCGCGATGGCGCTCTTGCGCGTGACGTCGCCGTAGACGGGGGCGGCCAGCTTGATGCGGTCGATCGTGTGGCGCCCCGCGAAGGTTTCCGTGATCCGCGCCCACAGGACGGGGAGGAGGACCACGAGCGACACGGGGATCATCCAGTAATCCCGGATGAAGTAGCTCACGCCCATGACGACGCGCGTGGACCAGGGCAGGTTCGACCCCATGTTCTTGAAGATCTCGCTGAACCGCGGGATGAAGAAGACCATGAGGAACCCGATGGCCGCCGTCCCGAGGACGATCAGCAGCGCCGGGTAGGCGAGCGCCGCCTTCAGCCGGCTGCGCAGGTCCGCGTCCTTGTCGATGAAGTGGGCGAGCCGGTGCAGCACGTCCTCGAGGAATCCGCCCGTCTCGCCCGCGCGCACCATGCTCGTGTAGAGCGGCGGAAAGTGCTTGGGGTACCGGGCGAGCGTCTCGTGCAGCGGCTTTCCCGACGAGATCTCCCTCGAGATCTCGCTGATCAGGTCCGCGAAGGCCGCGTTCGACGTCTGGGCCTGGAGGGTCGCGAGCGCCTTGTTGATCGGAACGCCCGCCTTCAGGAGGTCCCCCATCTGCTGCGTGAAGAGGCCCACGTCCTCGCTCTTGATGCGCCGCCGCGCCTTCCGCGCCGCGGGAGGGGCCTTGGCCTGGGCGCCGCCCGACTGCTCGATCGCGAGCGGGAAGACGCCCTGGCGGCCGAGCGCATCGAGGGCCCCGCGCTCCGTCTCGGCCTGGAGCATTCCCTCGACGGTCGACCCGTCGTCCTTCTTGGCTTTATATGCGAACAGTGGCATATCGATTCAACGCAACGTTGACGGTTGACTGTCGACGGTTGACGGCAGCGGTCAACGGTCGACGGTCAACGGTCGACATTCCTAGTTCTTATCGGACTTGGTAATCCGGATGACTTCCTCGGGCGTCGTGACGCCGGTCCTCACGCGGTCCCAGCCGTCCTCGCGCAGCGTGCGCATGCCGGCCTTGATGCACGCCTTCTTCACGGCGCCCGAGCCGGCGTGCTTCAGGACCATCTCGCGGATCTCGTCGTTGACCACGACCAGCTCGAAGACGCCCTGCCGCCCGCGGTAGCCCGTGCCCCGGCACTCCTGGCATCCGCGCCCGCGCCAGAACGACCGGATGTCCTCGGGGAGGGCGCCCGCCTCGAACTCGGCGTCCTTCGGCTTCAGCTCCTCCTTGCACGAGGGGCAGACGCGCCGCACGAGGCGCTGCGCCATGAGCCCCTCGATCGTCGACGCCACGAGGAACGGCTCCAGCCCCATGTCGATGAGCCGCGTCAGCGCGCTCGGCGCGTCGTTCGTGTGGAGCGTCGAGAAGACGAGGTGGCCGGTCAGCGCGCTCTGGATCGCGATCTCCGCCGTCTCGTGGTCGCGGATCTCGCCCACCATGATGATGTCCGGGTCGTGGCGGAGGATCGCGCGCAGGCCGCCCGCGAACGTCAGGCCGGTCCGCGCGTTCACCTGGATCTGCTTGATCCCGCCGAGCTGGTACTCGACCGGGTCCTCGATCGTGATGATCTTGTCCTCGACCGAGTTGATCTTCTGGAGCGCGGCGTACAGCGTGGTCGTCTTGCCGCTGCCGGTCGGCCCGGTCACGAGCAGGATGCCGTGGGGCTGGGTGATGAGCGACCGGAAGTGCTCCAGCACCTTGGGCGGCATCCCGAGGTCCTCGAGCGTGAGCTGGATGTTGCGCCGGTCGAGGAGGCGCAGGCAGACCCCTTCGCCCCACACGTTGGGGATGATGGAGACGCGCACGTCGATCTCGTGCCCGAGCGCCTTCAGCATGATGCGCCCGTCCTGCGGCAGGCGCTTCTCCGCGATGTTGAGCCCGGACATGATCTTCAGGCGCGAGATGATGGCGGCGGTGAACCGGCCGATCTGCGGGGGGACCGGGACCTGGTGGAGGACGCCGTCGATCCGGTACCGGATCCGGAGGCCCTCTTCGAGCGGCTCGATGTGGATGTCGCTCGCGCGGTCGCGGACGCCTTCCGTGAAGAGCTGGTTGACGAACTTGATGAGGCCCGCGTCCTCGGCGAGGGCGGTCGCCTCCGCTTCCTTGCTGTTGCTCTCGTTGAGGAGGGTGAATTCCTCCCGGGCCGCCTCGACCATCCCGTCCACCGTGTCGGCCGCCACACCGTAGTACCGCCGGATGAGCCGGTCGATTTCCGACGGGCGGGCGAGGACCGGTTCGACCTCCCCCTTGATGAGGAGCCGGAGCTCGTCGAGGACGTCGAGATCGAGGGGATCGGCGAGGGCCACCTGGAGCGCGCCGTTCCGGCGCTCGAGGGGGAGGACCTTGCGCCGGAACACGGTCTTGACGCCGACCTGTTCCAGGACGTCGGACGGGATATCGCGGCCGGCGAGGTCGATCACCGGAAGGCGGACCTGCTCCGCCACGGCGCGGAGCACCTGCTCTTCGTCGGCGTGGCCCAGGCGGCGGAGCGACTCCCCGAGCCGCTCCCCCTTCTCGCGGAGGCGGAGCGCCTCCTCGATCAGGGCGTCGGTGACGACCCCGTTGCGGACCAGGATCCGGCCGATGGGCTCACGCATAGTCAGCGATCAACTTTCGGCAATCAGCGATCAGCCGCCGGCCGTCACCAGTCTAGCGCAAGGCTCCTTGGTTGATGAGTTCCAGTTCCTGCCGGGGCGAAACGATCTCCCGGAGCGCGGACTGGGCGGCCCGATGGGCCTTGTCCTTCTCCACGCGGGCGGTCCGGAGCTCGTTGAGCTTCGTGTTGATCTGCTCGTCGGTGAGGGACGAGTCCTTCAGGAGCTCGTTGATCTTCCCGCGCAGGTCGCGGTCGCTCTCGAACAGGGCGCCCTGCGTCTCGAACACCTTCACGATCGCGGTCTTGACGGCGGCCTGCTCGGTCGCGTCGGAGATCTTCAGCTGTTCCACGACACGGGTCGCGCGCTCCTCGGGCGTCGGCGGTGCGCGGCGCCCGCCGTCGGGCGTTCCCATGCGGCCGGGCTGCATCCGCTCCATGAGCTTGTCGAACTTCTCCTTCTGCTCGGGCGTCAGGAAGGCCTTGATCTTCTCGGCGACCTCTTTGCCGCCGTCCTGGAACTTCTGGATCTCCTCCTGCCAGTTCATCCCCTGGAACCCCTCGGCGCGCATCTTCTCGGTGCGCTCCTGGATCTTCTTGCGGAAGTCGTCGATGACCGGCTTCACCTTCTCGACCGTGGCGTCGTCCAGCGACAGCTCCTTCTTGAGCGTGTCCGCCCAGCCGTCCATCATCCGCTCGAAGCCGCTCAGGGGCGTCCGCGGGCGGTTCTGGGCCGCGATCATCTCGTCGTACTTCTTTTTCTGGTCGTCGGTGAGCGTCTCGCGGATCTTCGCCTGGCGGTCCGTCTCGACCTTCTGCTCCGCCTCGCGCGCCTGCTTGTAGATCTCGGTCGCCTTCTGGAATTGCTCGTCCGTCAGGCCGAGCTCGCGCTTGAGCCACTGGACGCGCTGCTCCGTCGCGCGCTCGGGATCCTGCATCTGGTACCCGCCGCCCCCGCCGAACTCCATCCGGCGCGGCCGGCGCCCTCCGCCATCCCCGTCGCCTTCCTGCGGGGGAGCGGGCGCGGGGTCCTGCACCATCGAAATCACCATCGCCGCCAGGAGCGTCGTGACCAGGCTCATGATTCCTCCATCCCTAAGCTATCAGTCCGCCGAAGCTACCCTATTAACCAAGCGAAGGCGACTCAGTCCGCCGTAGCTCCGCCCAACGGAGCGGAGGCGACTCAGTCCGCCGAAGCTATCCCTTTAACCAAGCGAAAGCGATTCAGTCCGCCGCAGCTCCGCCCAGCGGAGCGGAGGCGACAGTCCGCCGAAGCTCCGCACTAGCGAAGCGGAGGCGACTCGATATTCCTCAGATGATCGGCCATTTTCTTCAGTTCGTCGGGATCGACCTGGCCGCCGATCAGGACCTCGGTGCCGTCCAGCGCCAGGTCGAGCAGCGCGCCGCCGGGGGTGCGCATCCGCCACGCCACCGGGCCGCCCGCTTCGGCCGACGTCGGGGGAGCTTCGGGCAGCCCGAGGTAGGCGCCCCGGAAGAGCTCCCACGACGGATTGGCCGCGTCCATTTGAATGATGTGGATGCCGGCCATCCCGTCGGACCACCGCGCCATGATCGCCTCTCCCAGGTTCGGGATGACGTACCGCTCGAGAGACTTGAGCTTGAACCCGGGCGGCGTCCACCGGGGCATCCAGACCGCGAAATCCATCGCGCCGCGCAGGTCCTTTTCGGCGACGCGCTCGCGGCTGACCCGGCGGGATCCCGCCGGACGGGCCTGGGGAGGCTTCGTCGTTTTCTCTTCGGTCCGGGGCGGAAGGTCGAACGTGATGGATTCGAACCGGGCGTCGTAGAGCCGCGTCCCGTCCGCGGACGTCGCGCGGAAGGCGAGGACGAACCGGTTCTGCCGGTCGACCGCGAATTCGTACGTGGAGCGCCCCGCGTGGCGGGGAAGGAGCGCGTACCGCTCGGCGCTTCGGCCCGCCATGGTCTCGTGGCCCCGGGCCTCGAGCCGGTAGTTCTCCGTGATGAGATCGGGGTCGGAGAAGCGGCCCCGCGCGGCCCGGCCCATCCACGGCGTGGAGCGGCGGCCGGTCGGGCGCACCACGGGCTCGGCATGCACGCGGCCCGGCCGATCGGCGCGCAGGTCGAAGACGGACTGGCCCTCGGGCGTGTCGACGATCTTGCGGCCCGCGAACCGGACGCGGTCCTGCGCGGCGCGGATCTCTTCAAGCAGCGTGGAGGCGCGGTCCCGGGCGGCTTCCGCGATGAACGCGAACGCCGCCGGGGCGGCCAGGAGAGCGACCGCCGCAGCGACGATCGCCGTCCGGAGTTTCTTCCGCATCATGGCTCTAGGGATTCTCGCTCGTGACCAGGGGATCCAGGAGGCTCGCCCCGGGGTTCTCGACATTCGGCGAGACGCGGCCCAGGAACGAGCCGCGGTCCGGGAGTTCGACATCCACGACGCGGACCGAGCGTTCGGCCTGGGGTCCGCGCGGCGCGGAGAGGATTCCGATCACGCCGACCAGGGCGGCGGCCGCGGCGGCGGCCCAGGCGCTCCAGCGGCGGGGCGAGGCGACGGCCGCGCGCGAGCCCAGCGCCCGCTCGATCCGCCAGCCGAGGTCGGAGGGCGGTGCCGGCCGGGGAAGTCGGGACAGGAGGGCCGACTGGCCGCGGACGGCGCGGGCGAGCCCGGCGCACTCCGGGCAGGTCCGCTCGTGGGTGCGGGCTTCTTCCCGGGCGGCGGGGGGAAGGGTCGGGTCGACCAGGTCCATCACCGCGTCACGAAAGCCGTCGCAATTCATGGCCCTTCATCCTTCACAAGATCGATCAACGCCTCTTTGAGCGTCGCGTGCGCCAGGAAGAGCCGGGACTTGACGGTCCCGACCGACAGTTCCAGCGCCTCCGCGATCTCCTCGTACGACAATCCTTCCAGGTACCGCAGGACCGTGACCACGCGCAACTTCACGCTGAGCCCGTCGAGGGCCCGCTGGATCCGCTCATCCGCGAACCGGTCGTGGACGGGCGGCGTCGCCGGGGCGGTGGAGGGGCGTTCGCGCGCGACGCGTTCGTTGAGCCGCGCATGCCGCGCCGTCTCCGAGGCCTTGTTGATGGCGTGGTTCGCCGCGACGCGGTAGAGCCACGTCGAGAAGCGGCTGCCGAACCGGAACCCGGGGAGCTCCTCGAAGACCTTGACGAAGACCTCCTGGGTCAGGTCCGCGGCCACTTCGCGGTCGCCCGCGATGCGGTACGCCGTCGCGAAGACCCGGTCCTGGTACGCCTGATAGAGCGATCGGAAGGCGGCGCGGTCGCCGGCCTGGGCCCGTCGGACGAGGGCCTCCTCGGCGGCGGCGTCGGGCGCCTCCCGCGGTTCCGGACCTTCAGACAATCCAAGCCCTCCCCAGGTTCAGTCGCAAATCC
>DASRJF010000311.1:0-2942 GCA_035649615.1 Planctomycetota bacterium
TTGAGCTCGACGCGGTCGAGGGTGAACGTCCCCACGGCTTTCTTCACCGCCGCGGGATCGAACTTCGCCTTTTCGGGGAGGGTGACCGCGTAGACGCCGGTATTCTTCTTGAAGCTGACTTGTTCCACGGTAGCGGAGCCGTCCAGGCCCGCCAGGCCATCCTTGATGGCCTTTCCTCAAGAGTCGGGTCAGCTCATGCCGCTGACCGTGACCTTGACCGTGTACGTCGAATCGGGCGTCGCCTCCACGGGCGCCGCCACCCACAGCAACGCCGCCGCCATCGCGATGCGTTTCATGCTTCGCCTCCTGAATACACGCCGGGCTCCATTCCGGGGCAACCCCGTTTCTTGATGCTCCATTCCAGGCATTGTGACCCGTTTTTGGCGACGAATCGGAAAATCCGGCGGGACGCCCTACAGATTCTTCCAACCGGGTCCGCCCCCGCCTTCGGGCGGCACCCACCGGATGATCCCGTACGGGTCCATCACGTCGCACGTCTTGCAGTGGACGCAGTTCGAGAAGTTGATGTGCAGGTTGCCCACGTCCGCGGGATCCTTCTTCACCCACTCGTAGACCGCCGCCGGGCAGAAATGCTGGCAGGGATTTCCGTACTCCTTCGCGCAGCGCGACGTGCAGATGTCGGGTTCGAGGACCTTGAGGTGGCACGGCGTGTCCTCGTCGTGGATCGTGCCCGAATGGTAGACGTCGTGGACCTTGCTGAACGTGAGCTTCCCGTCGAAGGGGATCTTCTCGGGCTGGGCGCCGGGGTGGCCGTAGTACCCCGCGACCGTCTTCATCCGCTTGTGACCCTCCTTCAGCTTCACCCAGGCGAAGGGGCTGAAGCCGAAGAACTGGAGGCTCCCCGCGCCGATCATCCCGGGGATGAACCCCAGCTTGAATCCCTTCTTGAAGTCGCGCGTCCGGTGGAGCTCCGTCCGGATGTAGGACTCGTCCACGCGCCGCGCGTACCCCGCCATCGTCGCGTCGGAGAAGTCCCCCGCTTCGAGCGCGTCCCACGCCGTCTCCGCGGCGAGGAGGCCGCTCTTGATCGCGAGGTGGATGCCCTTGAGGCGGAACGCGTCGAGGAGGGCCGCGCTGTCCCCGATGAGCATCGCGCCGGGCGCGTGCAGCTTCGGCACGGCGTCCCAACCCCCCACGGGAATCGTCTTGGCGCCGTACTCCACCATCGTGCCGCCCTCGAGCATCGCCTTGATCTTCGGGTGGGTCTTGAACCGCTGGAGGAGGTGGTGCGGATCGAGGAAGGGATCCTTGTAGTCCAGGCCCACGACGAAGCCGATGCAGAGCCGGTTGGCGGCGAGCGAGTAGATGAACGAGCCGCCGAATTCCTCGGACCGGAGCGGCCACCCCATGGTGAGGACGACGCGCCCGTCGTGGACGGCGCCCGGCGGGAGCTGCCAGATCTCCTTCACGCCGGTCGAGTAGAGCTGGGGTCCGCGGCCCGCGTCGAGCTTGAACCTCGAGACGAGCTCCCGCGTGAGGTGTCCGCGCGGCCCCTCGCCGAGGATCGTGATCTTGGCGCGGATGTCGATGCCGGGCTCGAAATTGGACTTCGGCCGGCCGTGCTTGTCGACGCCCTTGTCTCCCGTCCGCACGCCGACGACCGCGTCTTTTTCGACCAGGAGCGAGACCCCCGGGAATCCCGGGAAGAGGTCGACGCCGCTTTTCTCCGCGACGCCCGCCATCCATCGGACGACCTGGGCGAGCGAGGCGATCGGGTGTCCCGTGTCGTCGAGCGCGGGCGGGATGAAGGGAGCAGGGATCGCGTCGGTCTCGGTCAGGTACCAGAGGTGATTCTCGCGGACGCGTCCCTCGATCGGGCAGCCCTCGGCTTCGTAGTTGGGGAAGAGTTCGCGGAGGGAGCGGTCGTCGATCACCGCGCCGGAGACGCCGTGGGCGCCGATCTCGCGCGCCTTCTCGATGAGCATGATCGAGAGGGTCTTGCCGGCCTCCTTCGCGCGGCGGCCGAGCTTGATGGCGGCGGCGAGACCGGCGGGCCCGGCGCCGACGATGAGGACGTCGACCTCGAGGGTCTCTCGGTCTGGCATGGGCGGGGCTAGCGACCCCTCGAAGCGAGGGTAGCCGCGCCGAAGGCGATGGCCGCGGCGATCAAATACGAACCTTGATCGTGTCCGTGGGTTTCGACGGCGCGAATGAAGGCGACGATCCCGGTGATGACCAGGGCGATCATGACGAACAGGTATCCGAACCGCGCGGTCAGGAAGGATCTCGGTCCATCCACGGCGACACCCCCTTCCGTTGGTTCCAGGCGGGAGGCGGGACTAGCGGTCGATCTCGCCCAGGACGATGTCGATCGATCCGAGGATCGCGACGAGGTCCGCGATGAGGACGCCTTTCGAGATCTCGGGAAGGATGCTCAGGTTGACGAAGCTCGGGGCGCGGATCTTCACCCGCACCGGCGTGTCCGTGCCGTCGCTCTGGATGTAGAAGCCCAGCTCGCCGCGCGGGTTCTCGATGACCGTGTACGCCTCGCCCTTCGGGACCTTGAAGCCGCGCTTCACGTCGCCGGAAATCTTGCCCGCGGGCAGGCCGTCGAGCGCCTGCTCGACGATCCGGCACGACTCGACCATCTCCTCGATCCGGACGTAGTAGCGGTTCCAGCAGTCGCCCAGGACGCCGATCCGGTCCGTGCCGAGGATCGTCTTGAACTGGAATTTCTCGTACCCCGAGTAGGGCTCGGACTTCCGGATGTCCCAGTCCACTCCCGACGCGCGGAGGTTCGGGCCGCTCAGGCCCCAGGCGATCCCCAGGTCTTTCGGGATCACGCCCAGCCCCTTCGTGCGCGTGATGAAGATCTGGTTGTAGGTGAGAAGGTCGTTGTACTCCTTGAGCTTCTCGTCGAAGAGGTCGAGGAAGTTATGGACCATCTCCGCGAACTTCTTGTCGACGTCTTTCCAGACGCC
>DASRJF010000312.1:0-11606 GCA_035649615.1 Planctomycetota bacterium
TGAATCCCCCCTTGGTCGCCTCACCGCTCACGTTCACTTGGAGAAAGACGGGGAATCTCCCCGGGCGACCCTCGCACCGCCTTTGCAGATCCTCGGCCAGGGCCAGGCGATCGAGCGAATGGAGGAAGCGAAAGGCGCCCAGGACTTTGGCGGTCTTGTTGGTCTGGAGATGTCCGATGAAATGCCACCGGACGTCTCCGCCGAAGCGCGCGGCCCGCGCCGAACCCTCGACGGCCCGGCTTTCCCCGAAATCGCGCACGCCGAGATCGATCAGCGCCTGGACCTCCGAGTCGTCGGCGTACTTCGTCACGGCGATGAGCGTCACGCCGGCGGGGTCGCGGCCCGAGCGGGAACATGCGGCGGCGATGCGGTCGCGGATCCGGTCCAGGTTGTCGCGAAGGCGGATCGAAGCGGCGGACGCGGACATCACCTGAAGAGGTCGGCGGGTTCCACGAAGGCGCGGCCCACCAGGTACTTGTGCAAGATCTGCTGGTTCTGGCTGCGCTTGGCCGATTCCAGCTGGCGGCGGATGTACGGCTGGGCCTCCTCGAAGGCCTTCTCCTTCTCGGCGATCTTCCGGAGCAGGTGGAAGAGGGAGATGCTGTTGCCGTCGACGACGGGCTCGCTGACCTCCCCTTCCTTGAGGGTGTCGTAGATGAGCTTCTTCACGTCGGCGGAAAAGGGCGCGTCGTCGAAGGCGAGGTTCGCGTACACGGGCATCGGCTTGCCGTCCTTCACGGGCATGAGATTCTTGTCCATGTGCGCCAGCGAGAGCACGTACAGCGGCGTGTCCTCGCGGACCCGGCGGCGGATCGACTCCACCAGCCTCAGCGTCGCCTCGCGCTCGTCCGGCGTCTGGAACTGGAACGAGATGAAGACGATGTCGGCCTGCCGGATCTCCTTGAACTGGGCCCGGTTCCGGTCGTAGTAGTCGCGCATCTCCTCCGGCGAGACGAATTCGACGAGGAGCGGGAGCTTGGCGTTCGGGTTGCGGAGCGGCTCCGTGGCGAGCCGCGACATGAGCGTGCCGATCACCAGGTCCCGCCGGATGTTGGCCCGGTACTCGGTGATGCTGACGCCCCGCTTGTTGATCTGTCTTTGGAATTCCTCCGGATCCATCTTGGCGCGCTTCCGCTCGTTCTCGAGGGCCGTGTCGACCTGCGTCTCGGTGATCTCGATGCCGTAGGTCTTCGCCTCCTGGAGGAAGAGCACCCGGTCCGCAATCGTGCGGAGCATCTGCCGCCGGAGCGCCGCGTGGCGCTGGTCGGGATCCACGGTCCTGAGCTCGTACTCCACGTCGTCCCAGGTGATGATCTCGCCGTTGATGCGGGCCGCGATCCCCGACGGACGCAGGGCGGGCACCGGATCCTGCGGGGCCGGCGCGAAGCCGAGGACCAGGGGGAGCAGCGCGAGGAGTTTCATGACTTGAATTCCAGTGTAGGGCCCCCGCGCCGCTCGGTCAACCGCTCCCGATTGCCGATACACCTGTAGTGAAAGAAGAAGTCGAAGACTTCCTGGCGTCGCTTCGGGCGGAGCGCGGGGCCAGCCCGCACACGCTGGCCGCGTACGGGCGCGATCTCGCGCGATTCCGCCGGTGGGCCGGCGCCCAGGGAGTGGATACGGCCCGGCGGCTCGAGACCCGGCTCCTGGAGGAGTTTCCTTCGCACCTCGAGGAGTTGGGCCTCGCCCCGGTCTCCGCCGCGCGCGCCATCGCCGCCGTGCGCTCGTTCCTCAGGTTCCTGGCCGCGGAGGACCGCGCCCCGCAGGACCTCGCGCGGGCCCTGCCCGTCCCCTCCCGCCACCGCTCGCTGCCGGATGTCCTGAGCCAGGCGGAGGCGGCGCGCCTGTGCGCGGCGGGCGCCGTCGGCAGCCCCGCGCCGGGGCGCGACCGGGCCATTCTCGAACTTTTCTACGCGTGCGGAATCCGGGTCTCCGAGCTCGCGTCGCTGGCGGTCTCGGACGTCCATCTCGACGCCGGCTACCTCCGCTGCCTCGGCAAGGGCTCCAAGGAGCGCATCGTTCCGATCGCGGGGCCGGCGGTGGAGGCCGTCCGCGCCTGGATCGAAGGCGACCGGTCCGCCATGGCCGGGACCTCGGATCGCCTGTTCGTGGGAAGGCGCGGGACCCCGTTGAACCGGGTCACCTTGTGGAGAATCGTCAGGAGCGCCGCGGCGCGCGCGGGCCTGTCCCGCAGCCTCTATCCCCACGCGCTGCGCCACTCGTTCGCGACCCACCTTCTCGAGGGAGGCGCGGATCTGCGGTACGTGCAGGAAATGCTGGGACACGCGAGCATCGCGACCACGCAGGTGTACACCCACGTCGACAAGTCACGGCTGAAGGGCATCCACGCCCGGTTTCACCCGCGGGGATAGCGCCTCGTTGAGGCTTCCCGTGCGATAGCCCTGCAAATCGAGCGTCACGTAGCCGTAACCAAGGGCGCGCAATTCCGCGGCCGCTTGATCGCGGACCTTCGGATCGAGCAGGCGCAGGATCCCCGCCTCATCGGTTTCGATGCGCGCGATCGAATCGTGATGACGGACGCGGATCTGCCGAAGGCCCAGGCGGCGCAGCGCCGCTTCGGCCTTTTCGATCTTCGACAGCTTTTCGGGCGTGACTTCCTGGCCGTACGGGATCCGCGACGAGAGGCAGGCGATCGACGGTTTATCCCAGGTTTCGAGGCCGAGACTTTTCGACAGCCGGCGGATCTCCAGCTTCGAGAGTCCCGCTTCCGTCAAGGGAGCCCGGATCCGGCGTTCGCGGGCGGCGCGAGCCCCCGGCCGGTGATCCGCCGCGTCGTCCGGGATCTCGCCGTACGCGATCCACGCGAGCCCCTCCCGATCCGCGAGCGGTTCGAGGCGCTCGAAGAGCTCGGTCTTGCAGAAGTAGCACCTCTCGGTCGTGTTTTCGCGGTAGCCCTCGCGCTCGAGCTCGCGAGTTTCGACGAAGAGATGGCGCGCCCCCATGGCGCGGGCGAAGCGTTCGGCCTCGTCCCGCTCGGAGGCGGCATAGGACGCGCTCAGGGCCGTGACGGCGACGGCGCGGTCTCCGAGAACGTCGTGCGCGACGCGGAGGAGGAACGTGCTGTCGACGCCTCCCGAGTACGCGACCAGGACGCTGCCCATCTCCTCGAGGATGGCGCGGAGCCGTCCGAGCTTCGGGGCGTCGCTCATGCCGGCGTGGCCCCGTCGGCGGGCGCCTTCCGGCGCGCGATCTGGACCGCGGAGGCGGTGATCATCAGGGCGGCTTCGAAGGCGAAGAACGCGATGACGGGCCAGACCTCCCCCGAGCCGAAGCCGTACGTGTGGAGGCCGCGGCCGAAGAGGAAGTTCACGCCGTAGTAGCACAGGATGACGAGCATGAAGCACACGATCGCGCACAGGGCCGTTCCCAGTCCCCGCACCTTGCCCGTGAAGCGGCCGTGGAGCGTCGCGATGTAGGAGACCAGGGTGATCAGCGCCCACGTCTCCTTCATGTCCCAGCCCCAGGGGCGCCCCCAGGCTTCTCCCGCCCAGACGGCGCCGAGGAGGATGCCGGCCAGCAGGAACAGCACGGTCACCTGCAGCTCGCGGTACATCGTGTCGTCCAGCCGCTGCAGTTCCTCGGTCGTCTCCGGCGACGGGCGGCGGAAGAGGTTCAAGAACAGGTAGAGGTGCCCGAGAACGCAGAAGATGAGGCCGCCCGCGTACCCCGTCATGATGACCGGGACGTGGATCGTCATCCAGAACGTCTGGAGCGCCGGCGTGATCGTCCGGATCGCGGACTGCTCCGCGAAGATCGGCACGCTCTCCGCCAGCAGGATCATGAGGCAGGACGCCGTCGTCCCCGCGAGTCCGAAGATGCGGCGGCGCAGGATCAGCTCCGCGACCAGCGAGATGATCCCGGCCGCGAAGGCGACCATGATCATCGATTCGTAATGGTTCGACAGGGGATACCGGCCGGAGATGACCCAGCGCAGGCCGTACCCGTACGCGGTCATGCCGATGGCCGCCGACTGCGCCCCGAGCGCCGCGATCCACAGCCCGTTCGTCCGGAAGATGTACGCGCCCAGGAAGAGAAGGAGTCCGATCGCGAAGAGCCCGGCGGCCCAGGAGAAGGGCTTCAGCTGGTTGTACCACAGCTCCCGGTCGATGTCGTCCGGTGAGGGAACCTCGCCGGGGTTCACGATCCGCAGCGATTTCTCGAGGGCCTCGATCGCGGAGGCGAAGGCGACGGCGTCATTCCGCGCGACGGCCGACTTCATCCGGTCGTAGTCGGCGACCACGGCGCGCAGCGTGTTCTCGCGCCCGGTCCGGGCGTCGCCGGAGAGGAACTTCTCGAGTCCCTCCTTGACCAGCTTGAACCGGAAATCCGTCGGATGGGCGCCCGAGAAGTAGATCTGCAGGTCGCCGGGCGTCATCCAGAACCCGGTTTCTCCGAACGGCACGGGGACGATCGAGAGGATCCGTTCCGCGAAGATCGCTTCGACGAAGGCTTGCTGGTCCACGAGCGCGAGGATGGCCCGCTCCGCCGACGTGGCCTCGTCCCGGTCGATCCGCGCTTCTTCGAGCCTGAGCTCGTCGCGGCAGGCGTCGAAATCGCGCAAGCTGAAGTAGAGCCGGTGCTCGTCCAGCTTGAACCGTTTCTTCAGCTCGGGATGGTCGACGCGGATGAAGTTCATGCCGCGGAACCGCTGGGGTTCGGCGACGAGGCGGAGGAGCGCTTCCACGGGCTCCGAGCTGCCGAAGACGACGACTTGCTGGTTCGTCTCGGGATCGCGGTAGCCGGCGAACCGCTCCTTGCCGGTGAGGGTCCGGAGCATCTCGCGGGCAAAGCTGTCGAGGGGCTTCGCCCGGCCCTGGTGGAGGACGACAATCCGCCGGGCGGTCGTCATGTCGAGGGATGACGTATCGCCGAGCGTGAAAAGGACAAGCACCGCGGCGGCCAACGACTTCATCACCTCGACACCTTACTCCCTTCGCCCCGGGGAAGCTACCGCGACACGGGCTCCAGGACTTCAACCCCGAAGCCTCCCTTGTGGTCGTCCTGGATCCGCGCGATCGCGATTTTCGGATCGTGCTCGAAGACGTTGACCCAGCCCTCGCGCATCGCGTCCGCCAGCATCTTCTGCTTCAGCGAGGCGACCTCGTGCGGGTAGAGGTCGTACCCCATGACCCACGCCGGCTTGAGGTGGGCCGTCGTCGGCAGCAGGTCCGCCCAGTAGATCCCCTTCTCCCCCTTGCTCTCGAACTTCACGACCTGGTGGTGCTTCACGTGGCCGCCGGTGGGGAGGCACCGCACGCCCTGCACGATCTCGTACTCTCCGCGGATGAGCTTGAGATGGCCCGAGGCCTCCAGCGGGAGGAAATCTTCGGGCAGGTAGCTGCCCTTGGTCCGCGGATTGGGCTCCTGCGCCTCGTGCCACATCCCTTCCTGCACGATGTACGTGGCGTTCGGGTACGTCGGAACGAGCGTGTCGCCTTTTCTCACCGTCGCGCCGCCCGCGTGGTCGAAGTGGAGGTGCGACAGGACGACGTACTTCACGTCCTCCGGCTTCACGCCGAGCCGGGCGAGGCTCTCCGGCGTGGTCGGCGGATGCGTGACGGCGTACATCTCCAGGAATTTCGGGTCGTGCTTCGTGCCGATACCGGTGTCCACGAGGATCCAGTTCCCGTGCGCCTTGAGGAGCAGGTTGGTCAGGGAGAGCTGGATGCGGTTGCGCTCGTCGGGCGGCGCGACCTTCTCCCACGCCGGCTTCGGGACGATCCCGAACATCGCGCCGCCGTCGAGACGGAAGAACCCGTCGGAGACGGCGTGCAGCTCGAACTCGCCGAGACGGATCATGCGGTCACCTTCATCATGAGGAGGATCACCAGCGCGGCCGTGTTGAGGCACCAGCCCGCGGCGAGGATCTCCCCCGCCTGCAGGGCGCGCACGGGTTTCGCGGCCCTCCACGCCCGGGCCACGAGCGCGACGAGAAGGGCGAGGACCAGGTCGGCGCCCGCGACGGCGAGCCCGAGCCAGAGCGCGTCGACGCCCGGGAAGAAGAGCGGCGCGAGCAGGCCGGCGACGGTCCCCAGCGTGACGAGCGCGAAGAGCGCGAGCGCGGGGACCGAGGCCAGCGGCGCGTCCGCGCTCTTGCTGCCGGACTTGATCAACTTCTGGAGGAACGGCTTGAGGAAGAACATGAAGATCGATCCCGACACCGCCATCACCCAGCCGAGGTACAGGATCTTTTTCCCGGGATCCTTGGAGATCTGGAAGATGCTCATCTGGCGGTTCCGCGGATTCCAGCTTGCCTGGTAGATCACGAACCCCTTGTACTTCATGGGCGTGTTGACCTCGATGGTCTTCTTGGCCACCTCGCCCGTGTCGTGGTCCTGGAGCGTGAGATCGCTTTCGAAGTGCTTGGGGGACTGCATCGTCCCCCGGTTGAACGCGACGCGGAAGTCGTCGAGCGTCAGCGTGAAGGGCAGGTCCCGGAACTGGCGGCCCTGGAAGACGACGCGCAGCGCGCGCTCGCCGAGGGAAAACGTCGCGCCTTCGGCGAGGAACTTCACCCACCGCGTGTCGCGGTGCGGGCCCGATTCGACCGTCATCCGCAGGGCCGGGATGCGGCGTTCGTCCTTGCGCGGTTCCGCCGGCTCGGCGGATTCCTCGGCCTTGTCCATCCAACGGACGAACTCGATCTCCAGGGGGAGCGGCATGAAGGGGTAGCGGATCCGCTGGCCCCGCTCCAGCGTTCCCTGGGCCTTGTCCCCCTTCGAACCGATGATGAGGTACCGGAATCCCGTCTCGAGCTTGCAGATGTAAAGGGCCCCGAGCGTTCGCGGTCCGTGGATCTGGCCCGGCTTCAGCCGCGGACTGTACGTGCCGGTCAGGCCCGGGTCGGAGCCACGCGCGTCGCCGATCCGGTGGAAGGGATGCTCGAAGTCGAACGCGAGGACCTGCCACCGCTCGACGTCCTTGCCGGGCCGGGCCAGGTCGAAATTCACCCAGTAGTCGCCCACGTCCTTGCCCGGCAGCCCCCACTCGCGGACGGTGATCTCGGCGTCGCCCACGCGGACGGCCTGGTCCTTGTTCTTGAGCACGTCGATCTCGCGCGTCTCGCCGCCGATCGTGAGCGTCAGGAGGCCGTCTTCCCCGGTCGGCCCGCTGAAGCGCTCGAACTGGGAGGCCTTCATGGGCATCGCGAGCAGGGTGAGCGGCTCCTCCTCCACTTCGCTCCCCGCGCGGAGGGAGAGGCGGCGGGGATTCCCGTCCGGGCCGTGGAGGGCGACCTCCGCGACCATCAACCGGCCCTCCGGCGCCTCGCGGTACGTGGTTTCGTACACGACGTGCGGAAGGAACTCGTCGACGTGAAGGTAGGTCGGCGAATCCTTCAGCTTGAACGTCTTGCGCGTCGTCGACCGCCGGTACGGGTTGGCCTCGAACGGAAAGGCCTCCCGCGCGCCGTCGGACGTGGCCACGAGAATTTCGTTTTCGCCTTCGATGGTGAAGTAGTCGTACGAGGCGCCTTCCACGGCCTGGAGGTCGCCGTAGATCTTGGTATTGAACGTGACCGCGGCGCCGATCATCAGGGTGAGAATTCCGCTGTGGGTGATGAGGAACCCCCACATCCAGAAGTAACGCCAGGGCGTGCGGATGACGGTGCAGACGGTGAGATTCACCATCAGCAGGCCCATCAGGATGTTGAACCACCACGCGCCGTACCAGTCCCGCCTCAGGGCGCCGACGGTGCGGTCGTACCCGAAGTCGGGATTGATCTGGTTGACGACCGTGGGAAGGATGAGGGCGATCAGCATGGACGAGAGCAGGAGGATGAGGAACGTCAGCGATCCGAGGAAGCGGATGACGCCGCGGAGGGCGGGGTTCCGGGACAACACGGATTCGGTCATTGCTGAGAGTGGCCGATTCTAGCGGGTCGGGAGGGGTGGCGCCATCCGCCTTCGCGGCGGGAGGTCCGTGGACGCGGGCGGGCGGATCGCGCGGATCCGTCCGCCCCCGTCCCCCGGTGGGCGGGTCTGCAGTCCGCCCACGGGGAGCGGAGGTTAGCTAGAGAGGACCACGTAATATTAGACGTCGGCCGTGAAGGGAGTCTTAGGAGGAAATTAGATCCTTCTAATGCCAACGAGAGAGTCTACAGACTGAAGACTTCAGACTTCAGACTTCAGAAGGAGCGGACCGTCGACCGTTCCCAGTTCAGGGGGTCAAAACAATTTTGGCGGCCTTGGAGTCGCGCTCCTGGAGGGTTGCGAAGGCCTGCTGGAAGTCTTCGAGCTTGTGGCGGTGCGTGATCGCGGGGCGCGGATCGAGCCGCCCCGAATCGAGCAGTTTCTGCATTTGTTCCCACGTCTCGAACATGAGCCGGCCCACGATGCCGAGGACTTTCCGGCCCTTGAGGATGACCTCGTTGCCCCAGTCCAGCTCGATCGGACGCGACGGGATCCCGAACGCGACGAACGTGCCGCCCTTCTTGAGGGCCTTGAAGGCGTTCGTGACGGCCGCGACGTGGCCGGACATCTCGAAGGCGACGTCGATCCCGTGGCCGCCGCCCCGCCTGGCGAGCGTCGCGGCGAGGTCGGGGTCGGCGCCGTTGAAGGATTCGGACGCGCCCATCGCCTTCGCGAGCGCGAGACGGTTGGCGTTGACGTCGATCGCGAAAATGGCGGCGGCGTCGAGCGCCTTCGCGCAATTGATCGCGAACAGGCCGGCCGGCCCGCAGCCGAAGACCGCGACGGCCCGGCCCTTCACGCCCGCCTCGCTCACGGCGTGGACGGCGTTCCCCATCGGTTCCATGAGCGTCGCGATCTCGGGCGCGAGCCCCGACGAGTGCTTCCAGGCGCAGACCTCGGGGACCGCGATGAAGGGCGCGAAGCTCCCGTCGCGGTGGACGCCGATGATCTTCAGGTTGTCGCAGATGTGGCGTCGGCCGTTCCCGCACTGGGGGCACGCGCCGCAGGGCACGTGGCTCTCGACGGCCACGCGGTCGCCCTTCTTCAGCCGCGTGACGCGCGCGCCGGTCTCGACCACCTCGCCCGCGAACTCGTGTCCGACGACGACGGGCGGCTTCATCTGCGACTGGGCCCACGCGTCCCAGTTGAGGATGTGGAGGTCCGTGCCGCAGATCGACGTCGCGAGCACGCGGACGAGGACGTCGTCCGGGCCCGCCGACGGGATCGCGACATCCGCGAGCTTCAACCCCGGCGCCGCGGATTCCTTGACGACCGCCTTCATCCGGCTCACCGGACGCCGGCCTTCTCGGAGGACATCGCGAGCGTGCGGAGCGCGGCGAGATTCACCGGATCCATGTCGTTTTCCTTGGGGGTTTCGAGGACCTTGGGGACGGCCGCAAACCTCGGGTCGTTCATGATGAACTTGAACGCGTCGCGGCCGATGAAGCCGCGCCCGATGTGTTCGTGGCGGTCGACGCGGCAGCCGAGGTCCTTCTTGGAATCGTTCATGTGGAACGCGCGCAGGCGGTCGAGCCCGATGTGCTTGTCGAATTCGGCCATGACGCCGTCATATCCGGGCCGCGTCCGAAGGTCGTACCCGGCGGCGAACACGTGGCAGGTGTCGAAGCAGACTCCGATCGGATCGAAGCCCTGGACGAGCTTCGCCATCTCGTCGAACCTGCTCCCCAGCGTCGCTCCCTGGCCCGCGGTCGTCTCGAGGAGAATTCGGCTGCGATAGCCCTTCGTCCGATCGAGGATCTCGCCCAGCGCTTCCCGCATCCGGCCGATTCCCGCGTCGGCGCCCGAGGTCATCGGCGATCCGGGGTGGCTGACGAGATAGTCGAGGCCAAGCCGCTCGCACCGGCCCAGCTCTTCCGTGAAGGCGTCGACCGACTTCCGCCACAGTTCCGGGTTCGGGGACGCGAGGTTGTGGAGGTACGTGTCGTGGGCGAAGGCCACCTTGATTCCCTGCTGGGTGACCGCCGATTTGAAGCGCGACGCCTCTTCATCCGAGATCGGCTTGGCCCGCCACTGGCGCTCGTTCTTGGTGAAAACCTGGATCGCCGTGCACCCAAGGGCGCCGCCCTTCTCGGCCGCGAGGTGGTACCCGCCGGCGATGGACATGTGGGCGCCGAGAAGCATGACGAGGATTATAGGAGAGGGGTTACGTTCCAGCTATCAGCGATCAGGGGAGCTTGATGACCGCTTCGATTTCCTTGGGCCCGCGTTTCACCTTGAGCTTCACCGACGACCCGGCCGGTTTTTCCTGCAGGAGGTACGCGAAGAAGTCCGCTTCCCGCTTCAGATCCGTGCGACCGTCGACGGCGATGATGACGTCGCCGTCCTTCAGTTCGGCCGCCGCGGACAGGTTGCGGTCCTTGACCCAGTCCGGCGGGAGCTTCACGACTTCGAGCTGCATGGTCGCTTCCTTCATGCCCTCGACTCGGCGAGGCGAGGTCGGCGACGGCTTCAGCGGACCCGTGCCGGCGAGGCGATGCCGGAGGCTCCACGCGAGGCTTCTCCACGTGTAGTCGCCCGCCCTCCGCCACCCGCCCTTGAGGGAGAGTTTCAAGGGAACGATCTGCTTCTTGCGCTCGACTTCCGCCTCGACCGAACCGCCGTCCCCGGCACACTGGAGGACCCACTGGACGTCGGCGATCGAGAGAATCGGCTGGCCTCCGAAGCGCCGGATCCGGTCGCCGACCTCGAATCCGGCCTCCTTCGCGGCCAACTCAGATTTCCGGACCACCGCCCCCTCCGCGGGATCGAGCGACAGGCCCACGGTGTCCGGCATCGGGAACGACCACAACAAGCGATCCGGGATCTCGGATTTCGATTTCCGGAGCGACCACACTTCGCCTTCATGCACCTGGTGGCAGTGAACGCATCCCGCGCGAGTTCCGTTCGCGGGGGCGACATTCGGACGATCCTTCAGGGCCGGCATGGACTCGGGGACCGGCCAGCGCGGCTTCGACGCCTGCTTCCCCGCCAGCTCCTGGGCATTGCCGGGGTAGCGGGAGTGGATTTCCAGCGCGCCTTCCAGGGCGTAGCGGAATCCCTCGAAGGAGATTTCCTGGTCGGCGTTCTCGTGGGCCCGGCGGGTTCCGTACCGGCCATAGATCGTGCCGTCCGCGTTGAGGAAGACCGCGGCCCACGTGAGATCCCAGTCGAACTGGAATTTCGCAAGGTCGAGACCCCAGGCTTGGACGACGCGGACCGCGACGAAGCGATCGAGAACGAGCGCCAATCCCACGTCTTCGCGGCGGGCAAACTGCCCGTCCAAGCCCTTGCAGGGCCCTCAGGGGACGCAGCGGAAGACGGCGAGGATGGGTTTGCCCGTTTTCTTTGCTTCGGCGAACGCGGCGGAGAGGTCGTCGTAGATCCACGAGGAATGGGCGTCGTCCTTCAGCCGCTTCTTGAGCTCGGCCTTCGGCAGCTCCTGCGCGGCGGTGAATCCGGCGATCAGGATGAGTCCGGTCGCCAGGGGTGCGCGCATGGGAGTATCACGCCACGACGGGCGAATAGTCTTCCAGGATCTCGAAGCCCGCGTCCTTGATCATCTGGTGGTCGGCATTGGGCGCATTGCCCGGGGTCGTCAAGTACCCGCCGGTGAAGATCGAATTGCACGGCCACAGCGCCAGCGGCTGCAAGGCTCGCAAGTTGGTTTCCCGCCCG
>DASRJF010000313.1:0-3097 GCA_035649615.1 Planctomycetota bacterium
CGATCCTCGGCGTTGTCCTGGCCCTGGCGGCGCAGGACCCGCACGAGCATGGCGACCCGGGGCGCAAGCCCCAAAGCCTGCTCGACCGCGTCCGGCCGCTGGAGGCGTCGGGCACGGCGTGGCAGCCCGCGCAAACGCCGCATGCCGCCCTGCATTCCAGCTTCGAAGGGTGGGACGTCATGGCGCATGCGGCCCTCTTCGCGGCCTACGACTTCCAGACCGGCGAGCGCGGCGAGGACGCGCTCTTCAGCGCCAACTGGCTCATGCTCAAGGGATCCCGCCCGCTCGGCGGGGGCGATTTCTTCCTGCGCACCATGGTCAGCCTCGAGGCGGTGACCGTGGGCGACCGGGGCTACCCGCTCCTCGTCCAGAGCGGCGAGGGCCTCCACGACCGCCAGCACCCGCACGACCTGTTCATGGAGCTCGCGAGCGGATGGTCGGCGCCGCTGTCGGATTCGGTGGGGGTGCAGCTCTATGGCGCCGTCGTCGGCGAGCCCGCGCTCGGCCCGGTGGTCTTCCACCACCGCCATTCCGCGGCGGCCGATCCCATGTCGCCCCTGGGCCACCACTGGCAGGATTCCACGCACATCAGCCCGGGCGTCCTCACGGCGGGCCTGTTCACCGCGTCCGCGAAACTCGAGGCGTCGTGGTTCAACGGGCGCGAGCCGGACGACAACCGGACGGATTTCGACCTGGACCTCCCGGATTCGGGATCGGTCCGGCTGTCGGTCAACCCGACGCCGGCGTGGTCGATGCAGATGTCGGCGGGGCGGCTGGACGAGCCCGAGGAGGACCAGCCCGGCGTCTCCGTGCGCCGGTTGACCGCGTCCGCGACGGGGACGGGGAAGGTGGGTTCCGAGGGGGTGTGGTCGGCGACGGCCCTCTGGGGGCGCAACGATCCGTCGGAGGGCCCTGCGACGGACGCGTACCTCGGCGAGGCCAACGTCGAAATCGACCGGGTCCACGCGGTCTTCGGTCGCGTGGAGCACGTCCGCAAGTCGGGGCACGACCTGGCCCTGGGCTCCGCGCTGGAGGCCGAGACCTTCGGAGTCCTGAGCCTCTCGGTCGGCTACCTCTTCACGTTCACGCGCCTGCAGGATCAGGAAATCGCGCTTGGACTGCGGGTCACCGCCAACCTCCTGGAGCCCGATCTCGAGGAGTTCTACGGGGATCCGGTCGAGTGGGGGTTCGTCCTCTTCCTGCGCCTCCGGCCCGCGCCGATTTTCAAAGCCGCCCTTCCCGGCTCGGATAAATAGCGTATACTTAATGCAGCATCTAGAATGGGGAGGGGGCCGAGGGGACGGGCACCCTGGGAGGTGACATCATGGACGAGGCGACCCTGGCCCGGACCGTCGCCGCCATCCGCGAGCTCTCCTTCGCGCACGACCTGGACGCCGTCATCGCGGTCGTCCGGCGGGTCGCGCGCGACCTGACCGGCGCCGACGGCGTTTCGTTCGTCATGCGCGACGGCAACCAGTGCCATTTCGTCGACGAAAACTCCATCTCGCCGCTCTGGAAGGGCCGGCGGTTCCCCATCGACGGCTGCATCTCCGGCTGGGCGATGCTCCACCGGGAAACCGCCGTGATCGAGGATGTCGAGGCGGATCCCCGGATCGCCCCCGACACGTACAAGCCGACCTTCGTGAAGAGCCTCGCCGTGGCGCCCATCCGGCGCGAGAACCCCGTGGCCGCGCTCGAGGCGTGCTGGCAGGCGCGGAAGAAGCCCCCGGCCGAGGCGGTCGCCGCGCTGGAGCGGCTCGCCGACACCATCGTGGTCGCCCTCGCGAACGTGCGCGTCTTCGCGGAACTCGACGAGGAGCGGCGGATGGCCGAGGCGCGCGCCCAGGCGCTGACCCGCCTGCACGAGCGCACCCGCAAGGAGCTCGCGCACCGGGAGCACACGGAAGAGATGATCCGCCACGCGCAGAAGATGGAGTCGCTGGGGCGGCTCGCGGGCGGCGTGTCGCACGATTTCAACAACCTCCTCACCGTCATCGCGGGGAACAGCGAGCTCATCGTCAACGAGCCGTCGACGCCCGACCTGCAGAAGTCCGCGGCGCAGGAGATCTACCAGGCGGCGCAGCGCGGCGCGGCGCTCACCCGCCAGCTCCTCGCCTTCAGCCGGAAGCAGATCGTGCGCCCGATGATCCTGGACCTCAACTGGGTCCTCGAGCGCATGGAGAAGATGTTGACCCGCATCATCGGCGAGAACATCCGCATCTCGACCGCGTTCGGCCGCAACCTCGGAAGCGTCCGCGCGGACCTGGGACAGATCGAGCAAGTCATCGCGAACCTGGTCGTCAACTCCCGCGACGCGATGCCCGACGGGGGCGAGATCGCCCTGGCCACCCGGAACGCCGACGTCGAGCCGGGTCCCGAGGCGCCCGTGCCGCCGGGGTCCTACGTCGTCCTCGCCGTCGCCGACACCGGAGTCGGCATGGACGAGGGCACGAAGAAGCGCGTGTTCGAGCCCTTCTTCACGACCAAGGAGCACAGCCAGGGGAGCGGACTCGGCCTGTCGACCGTGCACGGGATCGTGCTCCAGAGCGGGGGCTCGATCCGGGTCGTCAGCGAACCGGGCAAGGGCACGACCGTCGCGATCTACCTGCCGCGCGTCGAGGAGCCCATGGAGAACCCCGACGCCTGGACCCACGGAGCCGGCAAGCCCGCGGCGCTCCCGGCGAGCGGGACGGTCCTCGTCGTGGAGGACGAGGCCAGCATCCTGAGCCTCGTGGGCCGGGCGCTCCGGAGCCAGGGATTCAAGGTGCTCGAAGCGTCGGACGGCGAAGCGGCGCGGGCCGTGAACGCGATGCACCCGGGGACGATCGATCTCCTGCTGACCGACTCCGTCCTCCCGCGGCTGAGCGGCCCCGACCTCTGCTCGATGCTCCTCGAGAAGCGGCCGTCGATGCGGGTGATCTTCATGTCGGGGTACACGGAGGGGGACGTGCTGGCCCGAAGCCTGCGCTTCGGCGGCGCCTTCCTCCAGAAACCCTTCTCCATCGAGGATCTCAACAAGACGATCCGCGACGTCTTCTCGAAGCCGCCTCCGAAGCTGGTGTCCTGATCCTTCGCGCCGGCCGCTGGAATCCGGGGG
>DASRJF010000314.1:0-2117 GCA_035649615.1 Planctomycetota bacterium
GAGGGGGTGTTCGAGGTGACGGTTTTTCCGGACGCCTACCGGCGGTTCGCGGCGTCGGTGCGCGGGCCGGGGCCGTACGTCGTGACGGGCAAGGTCGAGGACCACCTCGGCGCGATCTCGGTGACGGCGGTGCGGATCGACCTGCCGGGCGCCGCGCGGCAGGCTCCCGCGCCCGAAATGGCGCCGGAAGCATAGACCGGCGCGCGGCACCGCGCCGTTGAGCTTGATCGGCCCCGGTCGCTGTGCTAGAAGCGATCCCTTCCCATGGACCTCCCCGAACTCCTCTCCGAATTCCGGCAGGGGGTTCTCTCGGGTCCCGTGGCGGCGGCGCTCGCCTTCGCCGGGTTGATTGCCTGCGCGCTGGTGACGGCCGGCGCCGTCCTGCCCCTCGTACGACTCCTGTCCCGGGGCGACGACGAGGCGCGCCGCCTGTCCCGGTCGCGCCGCATCGGCTCGGCCCTCGCCGTGGCTTCCGTGGCGACCTTTTTCTTCCTCCTCTTTCACGCGCTGGTGCCCGTCGAGGCCCGCTATCCCCACCTCGGCTACCAAGTGGCCGAATTCGTCCTGATCGCCTCGACCGGCTACGCCGTCGTCGAGCTCATCCTGGCGGCCTTCGCGGACGCCCTGCCGCGGTGGCGCGGCGGGGTCCCGGCGTCCCCGATCACGAAGGATCTCCTGAGGGCGGTCCTGTTCCTCGGGATTCTCCTGATCGCGGTGAAGATCGCCTTCCCCGGCACGGACATCGGCGCCCTCCTGACGACGTCCGCCATCCTGTCGATCGTCGTGGGCCTCGCCCTCCAGGAGAGCCTGTCGAACATCTTCGCCGGCGCCCTGCTCTCGGTCGACCGGCCCTTCAAACCCGGGGACTGGATCGAGGCGGACGGGCGCGAAGGCAAAGTCCTGGGCGCGAACTGGCGCTCGACCCGGATCCTGACGCGCGAGAACGACCTGCTTCAAATCCCCAACAGCGCCGTGGCGAAGGGGACGATCCTGAACTACTCGGTGCCCACGACGCGCCACCTTTGCCGTCGCAGGATCGGCGTCGAGTACGGCGCCGCGCCGAACAAGGTGCGGTCCGTCCTGACCGCCATGATGGTCCTGACCGAGGGCGTGCTGAAGGATCCGCCTCCGGACGCCTTCGTGGTCGATTTCGGCGACCACGCCGTGATCTACGAGCTCCGGTTCTGGATCGACGATGTCTCGCGACGCCCCTGGATCGAGTCCGACGTGCTCCGGGGCGCGTGGTATCACCTGAAGCGGAACGGGCTTCACATTCCGTTCCCGGTGCGCGAGGTCTTCGTCCACCGCGAGCGGCCGGAGCGCCGGGAAGCGGAGGCCCTCGACCTGCTCAAGGAGGTCGACCTCTTCAAGGGGCTCCGGCCGGCGGAACTCGAGCTGCTGTCGCACGATCTCGCCCGCCAGGTGTTCGCCCGGGGCGAGACGGTCTTCCGCCAGGGCGACGCGGGGTCGACGTTTTACATCCTGCGGAGCGGCCGGCTCGCCGTCCTGTCGCGCGCCGAAGGCGGGCTCGAGGTGCGCGTGGCGGAGCTGAAGCCCGGGGACCCCTTCGGCGAAATGTCCCTCCTCACGGGCGAACCGCGGAACGCGACGTGCGTCGCCGAGGAGGATTGCGAGCTCCTCTGCCTCGACCGCGGGAGCTTCGCGGAGCTCCTCCGGAGCAACCCGGCCGTGGCCGAGCGGATCAGCGAGGTGATCGCGGCCCGCACGCAGGATCGCCAGGCCAAGCTGGCGGCGACGCGGATCGATTCCGTCACGGGCCTGCCCGTGCCCGAGAACCGCGCCCGCTCGCTGCTCCACCGCATCCGCCAGGTCTTCCGCTTCCTGGGCCCGCCCGAGCGCTGAGCGCCATCGAAAGGGTAGAATCCCGGCCGAAGCAGGGAGGATCGGCCATGCACGTGACGACAACGTTCACGATCGAAGGGCACCGGATTCGCGAGTACCGCGGCGTGGTCCGGGGGATCATCGTCCGATCCCCCACGATCGTCCAGGGACTCCTGGGCGGACTGAAGAACATCGTGGGGGGCAAGATCGGGGCGTACGCGGAAATGTGCGAGCAGGCCCGCAAGCAAGCCTACGATCTCCTGATCGAGCACGCC
>DASRJF010000315.1:0-2353 GCA_035649615.1 Planctomycetota bacterium
GGGCCCATGGGGAAGAGCGCGAGGACCATCTCGCGCGCGGTGTCGCGGTTGAACTCGACCTCGTACACGCGGCACTCCTTGTCGCCGACCTTCTCCCTCGCGTCGGTGCGCTTGACGGCCGCGATCCCGCGCGACCAGGCCGCCAAATCCTCGAGGGGGGGCCGGACCGCCCGGGCGCCCGAGAGCGACTGGTACAGGAGCCGCTGCACGTCGGACCCCTCGTTCCGGACCGCCCTCCATTCCCCCACGGGCCGGGCGGCCGTCTTCCCGCCCGCCGTCACGAACTCGAACGTGTCGGTCTTCACCCACGCGCCCGCCTCGCGCTCGAACCGCCCCTCGAACCGGATCGGCTCGCCGCCGCCCGCCCGGTCGAGGCTCTCGGGGAGGACCAGTTTCGTCTCGCCGCGGAAGGCGTAGCTCTTCGCCTCTCCCGCCTTCTTGGCGGCGGCGAGGAGATCGCCCTTTTCGTCGGGGGCGAGGACCAGGACCAGCGCGAGTGCGGCACGGAACATGGTGACCTCCGGATTCCCCGCCATGGTACGCCGTAGGAGTCCCCCGGCGAAGCCTGACCGGCACTCGTTGTCCGTGTCTTCATTCCATCTTCCAGATTCCATCTTCCAGATTCCAACTTCCAGATTCCAGATTCCAGATTCCTTCCTTGCCCTTTGACTTCAAAATTTCACCTTGATAGAGTCGCCGGAGATGACATCTGGGACGCCGGACCCGAAGGATTTCGCCCTGATCGTCGCCGAGGTCGATCCGGCGATGATCGAGGAGGCGGCGGAGTCCCTCGCCGAGGCCTTCCGGCTCGATCCCGCGGTCGCCCAGCAGGTGGTGCGGAGCGCGCCGATCGTCTTCGCGCGCGGCCTGACCCGCCACGAGATCAAGGCCATCACGCCGAAGCTGATCCTGCTCTCCAAGATGGGCCTCGAATTGCGCGTCACGGCGCGGTCGACGGGGAAGATGCGCAAGCTCAACTGGCCGATCAAGCCCCAGTTCACCGCCGGCGACTCCGGCGGCATGAAGGTGACGCCCACGTTCGACTGGCAGGACTCGGCCTTCGTGTGCCCCTCGTGCGGCGAGACGTTCGTCTTCAAGCGCCTCGGCCAGCTCGAGTTGGGCGAGACCCCCTCGGAGGACGCCGCCGCGCCGCCGACCCCCGCGGCGGAGGAGCCGGCGGGCAATTCCAACGACTCGTACACCGTGACGCTCCCGATGGTGGCCGATCCCGCCAAGGCCGACAAGGCGGCGGAGCTGATCGCGCGCTACCAGGGGATCCCGGTCGACGAGGCGCGCCAGCTCACCTCCCAGCCCGTCATCGCGGTGGCGAAAAACCTCTCCCGGACCGACGCCCAGCTCATCCTCGAGGAGTTCAAGCGCTACCGGCTCTTCGGGCGGATGTCGAAAGCCAAGTAGTTCCAGACTTCAGACTTCCGACTTCAGACTTCAGTAAGAACGAACCGGAGCCGACTGCTCTCCGTGGTTGATTCAATCGAATACCTTGAAGGACGCGCGTCCGTCATCGCCGCGATCGAAGCCCGCCGCCGCGCCGTCCACGAAGTCCTCGTCGCCCATGAAGCGAAACCGGACAAGATCGAGGACGTCCTCGCCACCGCCGCCCGCGCGAAAGTCCCCGTCCGGCGCGTCGCGATGGAGGAGGTCGAGAAGCTCGCGCACGGGCGCACGCACGGCGGCGTGATCGCGGCCTGCTCGCCGCGGCCGCTCGACACCGAGGCCGACCTGAAGGCGCTCCTCGCGCGCCTGGAGGAGCCGCCGCTCCTCCTCGTCCTCGACGGCGTCGACGACCCGCGCAACCTGGGCCTGTGCCTGCGCGCGGCCGAGGCGCTGGGCGCGCACGCGGTCCTCCTGAGGAAGCGCGCCTGGGACTTCGACAACGTCGAGGTCGCGCGGCCCTCGTCGGGCGCGTTCGAGCGGATGACGCTCGTTCTCTTCGACGGCACGGCGCTCCTGGAGTCGCTCCCGATGCCGCGGATCGCGTGCCTCGCGAACGCGGTGAAGACGATCCACGAGGCCGACCTCGCGGGGCCCGCGGCGATCGTCGTGGGCGGCGAGAAGCGGGGGATCTCGGCGGCGGTGCGCGCTCTGTGCGACCGGCGGATGCGGATCCCGTCGAAGCCGGGGGCGGCGAGCCTGCCGCTCACGCACGCGGCGGCCGTCGTCCTAGCGGAGGCCCTGCGGCAGAGACTTCAGTCGCGGAAGTAGCCACTCCATCGGCAGGCCGATCACGTTCGTGAACGACCCGTCGATCCGCTCGATGAGCGGATCGCGACCCTTGCGCACGTAATAACCGCCCGCCACTTTCGTGGGATCGATGCGCGCAAAGACCCGGAGG
>DASRJF010000316.1:0-9808 GCA_035649615.1 Planctomycetota bacterium
TGGCGATCGCGGCGGCGCATCTGGCGACGGCCTTCGGCGCCAGTTTCTCCCCCAGGGCGCACCCCAAGCTCCTCGCGGCCATCTGGGGCGCGACGGCGCTCCTCGCCGCGATCCAGGTCGTGGTCCTCTCCATCCTGGCGGCGCGGAAGCGGGGCGATCCGGCGTGGTCGGCCCTGACGCGTCGCGTCGTCGTGGCGACGCTCCCCGGGCTCTACGTCGGCGCCGCGCTCACGGAGTTCGCGCGCCGGTCGGACCGGATCGACGCCCTCCCGGCCCTCTGGTGCCTCGCGTACGGGGCGTCGCTCCTCGGGCTCGGCCTCTACGCAGGCTGGAAGGCGAACGTCGCGGGCCTCCTCTTCCTCGCGGCCGGCACGCTGGCGCTCCTCGGGGTCTTGCCCGGCGACAACCTGCTCATGGCGATCGCGTTCGGCGGCATCCACCTGCTTCTCGGATTCCTGATCCTGGGAGGAAGATCCCGTGCGGTTGAAGTCCGGAACGACTGAGTCGCTCGACAAGGTCATCCACGAGCGGGCGAGGCTCGCCATCGTCTCGGCGCTCGCCGCGGAGAAGGAGCTCTCCTTCTCGGAGCTGCGCGCCGTCACGGGGCTCACGGACGGCAACCTGAGCGTCCAGCTGAGGACGCTCGAGGTCGCCGGCTACCTTTCGATCCACAAGTCGGAGGAGGGCGGGCGGAAGTCGCGCACGGGCGCCCGGCTTACAACGGCGGGCCGCCGAGCCTTTGCCGCGTACCTCGCCGTCCTCGACAAGGTCCTGGGCCGGTGGCGGCAATGAACGTCGCCGCGATCTTGAGGCCCGGGGCGCCCGATCTCGCGCCGTTCGCGACGCTCGCCCCGATCGTGCTCGGCGGGTCCGCCTTCGGGGCCGCGATCGGGAGCTACGTCGGGGGCGCGCAGGTCGCCTACGCCGCGATCAAGATGCCGCTCTTCCTTCTCGGCACCCTCGGGGTCTGCGTCGCGGCGCTCGGGGCGGTCGCCGGTTCCTCGGTGGGGCCGGCCCGGGCCGCGCGCGTCGCGGCGCGCACGGTGGCGCTGACCGCGCTCCTCCTCGGCGGCCTCGCCCCTCCGCTGTTCGTGCTGGGGATATCGCTTCCGAAGCCGGAGCCGAAGGGCTACCAGGCCATGGTCCTCGCCCTGACGCTGTCGGTGGCGCTCGCGGGGTCCATCGCGGTGGCCCGCATGGCCCGCGAACTCGGGTCGCGCGTCCTCGCGGCGGCCTGGGTCGGGATCTACGGATTCACCGGGGCGCAGGCCGCGTGGCTGCTCAAGCCGTGGATCGGATGGACCCTGGAGGCCGACCGGTTCATCCCCATTTCGGAAAACCTGCGCGGCAATTTCTACGAGGCCGCCTTCCAGAACGTCCTCAACCTCCTGAGGTGACCATGTTCGACGCGAAGTCGCTGAAGCTGTTCGAGGCCTACGATCGACAGGCCCTCTCGTCCGGCAACCCCTGGCGCCTGGCCGGGGCGCTCCTGCGCGAGCCGGGGGCGATCCTGCGCGACATCGGCTCGGGGGAGCGCATCGCGGAGCGCGCGGGCGCCCTTCTTCTCGTGACGGTCGCGCTCTGCGCCGGGTATGGAGCCGTCCTCGGACTCTTCAGCGGCGGCCTGCAACCGCTGCTCGCGGCCCTGAAGCTCCCGATCGTGGTCACCGGCTCGGCCCTGCTCTGCACGCCGACGCTCTATGTCTTCAACGCGCTCAGCGGCTCGCGCCTGTCGTACCTGCAGACGGTGGGGCTCGCGCTCCTCATGGCGGCGGCGCTTGGCCTCATGCTCGTCGCGTTCGCGCCGATCGTGTGGTTCTTCGGGGTGTCGACCGATGGTTCCGGCTTCATGAGGACGCTGCACCTCGCCGTCTTCACGGTGGCCGTGGGGTTCGGCCTCCGCACGCTCAACGTCGCGCGCCGGTACCTGGAATTCCGGGGCGGGAGCGTCGTGCTTGGAGGGGGCCTGTACTTCATCTGGTCCGTGCTCGTCGTGCTGGTGGGCCTCCAGATGGGATGGTGGTTCCGGCCCCTCCTCGCGCCCGGGCCGTTCCACACCGGCGAGCGCGGATTGTTTCTCCAGTTTTTCATCGCCGGTTGAATCTCACGGTCGTCAGTACTTTCATGGACCGCCGCTTCGCGTCCTGGGTGGTGTCGGGTCTGATCCTGGCGGCGACCGTGGTGTCCCTCCGGGCATGCCACCGACCCAAGCCGCCCACCGCGACGCCCCCCGTCTTCAAAACGTCCGAGGACGGAATAGTGGTCGAGGTATCGAAGCCCGCGCCCCCGACCGCCGCCCCCGAATCCGCCGCGCCCGAAACGCCGGCTCGACTGGCTTGGAAAGAGGTGACGCCCGACATCGCGGGCCTGGCCACGGGCAAGGTCCCGGGACATCATCGTCGCAGCTGGCCGATCCAGGTCCTCGTCAACATGACCGGAGACCACGCCCAATGGTGGGGGATGAATGCCGCCGAAGCGCAGCGCCGCCAGCTCATGTTCCACGGCATTCGCCGGATCGACGAGGAGCTGGTGAATGCGTGGGGCGGCGTGGTGAAGGCGTCGGGACCCCACGACAAAGGCGAGAGTTCAGATGCCCCCGGGCTTGCGGCGTACCTGGTGGACGTAGCCGAAGGCAGGAGGCCGGACGTCGCGGACCTCGTCGGGCGAAAAGTCGAAGACCAATACGCTTTCGATGACCCCGCGTCTGCGACCCGCACCCGCGCCCTGATCATGCTCGGGAACTTCTCCGGTGATCCCACCGTCCTCGACTACCTGAGACGCCAGGTGGCCGGGGGCGACGCTTCGACGCGGGGATTCGCCGCCGCCGGACTGGTCCGCCTCGGCCAGGAAGCGGGCGTCCTGGATTCGCTCGGGGGTGAGCCGGACTCCTTGCGGGTGTTCCTGTCGGCGATCTCGATCGGCACCTGGGCCGGCGGCGAATTCGATGATCCGCTACACGCGGGCGGCGGGTTCGTCCGTGGAGGTCCGGAGAGCAAGGATCCTCAATTGATGGCGGGGTTGGTCGCGATTCTCGACCAGCGCTTGGACCGCCCGACGTTCCTGGCGGCCGTCCGCGTCCTGAATCTCTACGACGCGGAGTCGTCGGCGCGCCGGGCGTTGACGCCGCTCTGGGACCGGGTCCGGACCGACCCCGAGCTGGCCGTGGCGCTGATGGAGAACCGCTATCACTGGCGCGGGTCGCCGGCCGTGACCCAGATCTACAACGAGATGGCGACGGGCGAGAATGCGCGGCAGGCGCTCCTGGCCCTCCATCACCTGTACGCCGCTTCGGACGCCGCGTCGGTCGGCACGCTCGTCCGGCTCCTGGGCCACGAAGACGTGCGACGGGTGAGGGCCGCGGCCATGGCGCTCCGGGGAGGCGGGGCGGCCCACGCCGATCTCGCCATTCCGGCCCTCGAAGCCGTGATCGCCCGGAACTCCGATGCCTTGGCGGTGGAGCAGGCCCGCGAGACCCTTTCCGCCATCAAGGGCCGCCTGAAGAAGTTGGCCAGGTAGCCGTCCTCCACAATCCACCCCCTCGACTCGCCCGTCTAGATCGGAGCTTCGACGGGCTCGCTCGGGGCGGGCCTCCACAATCCACGATCCACAATCGACAATCTGCTGCTACAATCCGCCCCCTAATGGGGTGACCTTAGACAAGATCCGCAACTTCGGGATCATCGCGCACATCGACGCGGGCAAGACGACGACGACCGAGCGCGTCCTCTTCTACACCCGCCGCATCCACAAGGTGGGCAACGTCGACGAGGGCACGACGACCACCGACTGGTACATCGTCGAGCAGCAGCGCGGCATCTCCATCTTCAGCGCGGCCGTCACGTGCGAGTGGAAGGGGTTGATGCTGAACCTGATCGACACGCCCGGCCACGTCGATTTCACGGCCGAGGTCGAGCGCAGCCTCCGCGTCCTCGACGGCGCCGTCGTCGTGTTCGACGGGGTCAAGGGCGTGGAGGCCCAGTCCGAGACCGTCTGGCGCCAGGCCAACCGCTACGCCATCCCGCGGCTCGCCTTCGTGAACAAGATGGACCGGCCCGGCGCGGATTTCGAGCACTGCCTCCAGACGATCCGCGAGCGGCTCGTCGCGTCGCCCGTCGCCGTCACGCTTCCCGCCGGATCGGGCGCGAAATTCCACGGGGTGATCGACCTCATCTCGATGAAGCTCCTCGCGTTCGAAGGCGAGCGCGGCGAAGAGGTGGTCGCCGCCGAGATCCCCGGGGAGTACCTCGAGGACGCGGAGCTGCACCGGCACGCGACGCTCGAGGCCGTCGCCGATTACGACGACGAGCTCATGACGAAGCTCCTCGAGGGCGCGACGCCCGGCGCGCCGGAAATCCGCCGCGCGCTCCGCCGCGCCACCGTCGCGGGCAAGATCGTCCCCGCGTTCGCGGGATCGTCGCTCCACCACCAGGGCGTCCAGCCGGTGCTCGACGCCGTCGTCGACCTCCTCCCGTCGCCCCTGGACCGGCCCGTCGTCGAGGGCATCGAGCCGGGGACCGACAAGCCCGCGCGGCGCGACCTCAAGAAGGACAAGGCGCTCTGCGGCATGGTCTTCAAGACCGAGTCGGACCAGCACGGCGAGCTGGCCTACGCGCGCGTGTACACGGGCCAGATCCGGGCCGGCGACGGCCTGTACAACCCGCGGCTCGGCCGCCACGAGCGGACGACGCGGCTCTTCCGGATGTTCGCCCACTCCCGGGAGGCGATCGACGTCGCGGGCCCCGGCGAGATCGTCGGCGTCGTGGGCCTCAAGGAGACCGCCACCGGCGACACGCTCTGCGAGCGCAAGGACCCGATCCTCCTCGAGCGGATGGCGTTTCCCGAGCCGGTCGTCGACATCGCGATCGAGCCCAAGTCGAGCGCCGACAAGGACAAGCTCGACGAGATCCTCAAGCGGCTCGCGAAGGACGACCCCACGTTCAAGGTGAGCGTGGACGCGGACACGGGCCAGACGATCCTGCACTGCATGGGGGAGCTCCACGCGGAGATCCTGCTCTACCGGATCACGAACGACTTCAAGGTGCCCGCGAAGATCGGCGAGCCGCGCGTCGCCTACCGCGAAGCCATCCAGGCGGCCGCGGAGGCGGAGGAGCGGTACACGGTCAAGGTGGGGGAGAAGTCGCTCTTCGGCCACGTGAAAGTGCGCCTCGAGCCCGACCGCTCCGCGGTGGCGCCGGCGTTCGAGGCGCGCCTCGACTACGAGGCCGAGAAGGCCCTCAAGCGGTACGTCCCCTCGATCTCGGAAGGCCTGCTGAGCGCCGCGGGGTCGGGGCCCATCGCGGGCTATCCGATGACGTACCTGCGGTGCGCGCTCATCGGCGGCACGGCCACGGCGGAGAGCGCGGAGCCGGCGTACAGCGCGGCCGCCGCGCAGGCCTTCCGCGTCGCCGTCGGGAAGGTGGCCGCCACCGTCCTCGAGCCCCACATGACGTTCGAAGTCACCGTGCCCGACGAGTACGTCGGGGACATCATCAACGACCTCAACAAGCGCGGCGCGGAGATCGGCAGCATGGACTCCGCGCCCGGCGCGAAAGTCGTGCGCGGCCACGTCGCCCTGTCGCAGATGTTCGGTTACGCCTCGCGGATGCGCTCGCTGACGCAGGGACGCGGCGGCTACACGCTGGAGCCGTTCGAGTACAAGCCGGTGCCCGCGAACGAGCGCAGCCGGTTTGGCTT
Organism: Planctomycetota bacterium; assembly: GCA_035649615.1. GTDB lineage: Bacteria > Planctomycetota > MHYJ01 > MHYJ01 > JACPRB01 > DASRJF01. The sequence goes on from DASRJF010000316.1 coordinate 5,695, forward strand.
ATGAGGACGATTGGCGATGGGCGATTAGAGATTGGCGATTCGGACCGGAAATCCCCAATCCCCAATCGCAAATCTGCCAGGGTCTATTTCGGCCTCATCGTGGCCCTGTTTTTCTCATCGTGCTCCGGGAGCTACGAGATCCGGCTCTCGGATGACCGGTCGGCGTCGTACGGTGAACTGTTCTTCTTCGGCTGGGCCGACCCTCCCCTCATTCCCGGGACTCGACTGACCGACGCGCCTCCGGGGTCGCGGCTCGTCTTGTGGAACGAGGCGGGACTGGAGGCGATCGTCGACCTCGGCGAGACGTGCCCGGTCCTCGTGCGCGACGGCGACGGCGCGCGAGCTCCGACGGAGATCGAACTGGCGGTGATCGCCGCGGTCTTTCTCGAACGGCCTCTCGCGCCCTCCACGCGGGGGGGGGACTATGCGGGCGAACCCCGGCTGGAGCGGCGATTCCCGTCGCATGTCCGGTCCCATGTCGAAAAGCTCGGGCCCGCGGAAGTCGTGGAGTTCGCCCTCGGGGACGCCCCGGCGGGATGGATGTCGCTCGGCGGCCGGAGGTTCGCGCTCGCGCGCGCGGCCTCGGTCGCGGCCCCGTTGGCGTTCGGCCGGATTCTCGATCGCGCCGCGGGCTTGGAAGGGGAGGACCGGCACGCCGTCCTGCGCGCCCTCCTGGCGCGGCCCGGACTGGCTCCCGCGGACCTCCTCCGGTTGGTCGCGGCGGGGGAGGCGGAGAAGGCCGTCGCCCATCCGGCCGCCGATGAGCGGGTCTGTCTCGCGGCCATCGAAGCCGTCTCGAAGGAGCCTCTCTCCGCGAGGCGGCGCCGGGGCCTCGAGGCGATTCTCGCGTCTCCCGGCGCCACGCCGCAGGTCCGGGAGAAGGTCCTGGACGTGCCGCTGGCGTACCCGGAAGACCGCGAAGCCGTTCGCGCAAGAGCGGCCCGGTGATCGCAAATCCCCAATCGCAAATCGCAGATCGTCGGCGGGTCCGGTTCCCCTTGACTCTCGAAGTTCGGCCTATATACTGATCGCTCTTTCGGGGATCCCCAAAGGGCCTTATGGCGCAACGAATCCGCATCCGCATCGAGGGCTACGATCACGAGGTGATCGACCAGTCCGCGATGGACATCGTCAACACGTCGAAGCGCACGGGCGCGAAGGTCCGCGGCCCGATCCCGCTCCCGACCAAGATCGAGCGGATCACCGTGCTGCGGTCGCCGCACGTCGACAAGAAGTCGCGCGAGCAGTACGAGATCCGCACGCACAAGCGCGTCATCGACATCACCGAACCCACGTCCAAGACGATCGACGAACTTCGCAACCTGAACATGCCCGCCGGGATCGACATCCGGGTGAAGGCCATGCTCGACGAGAAGTAGGAGCCCATGGCCGACCTTCCCCTGTACGACAAGACCGGAAAGAGCGCGGGCACGGTCTCCGTGGACGAGAAGGTCTTCGGGGACATCGTCCGCAAGAAGCTCCTCCACCAGGTCGTGCTCATCTACGAAGCCAACCAGCGCCAGGGCACGGCGTCGACGAAGGGCCGCGGCGAAGTCGAAGGCTCCACGCGCAAGCCGTGGCCGCAGAAGCACACGGGCATGGCGCGCGCGGGCACGATCCGCTCGCCGCTCTGGCGCCACGGCGGCATCGTCTTCGGGCCCAAGCCGCGCGAGTACCGCCTGGGACTCACCGCCTCGATGCGCACGGTGGCGCTCGACTCCGCGATGCTCGCCAAGATCCGCGACAAGGAAGTGCTCGTCATCGAGGGCTTCGATCCGGGGACTCCCCCGAAGACGAGGAACGTCGCGTCCGTCCTGGCCGCGATGGGCCTCGACCGGACGGTCCTCGTGGGCGTGAAGGCCACCGACTCGAACCTGCACCGCGCGGCCCGCAACGTTCCGAAGCTGAAGCTCATCCCCGTCTCCGATTTCAACGCCTACGACGTCCTGAAGTACAACCGCGTGGTGTTCACGCGCGAGGCGCTCGACATGCTCGTCGCGTCGCGCCGTCCCCGGGAGGCCGCGGCCGCCGCGAAATAGCCGTGCAGAACCCCTACGACACGCTCCGCAAGCCGCTCGTCACCGAGAAGACGATGGCGGGACAGCAGAAGGGCGTCTACACCTTCGTCGTCGGCATGGACGTGAACAAGATCGACGTGAAGCAGGCCGTCGAGAAGATCTACACGGTCAAGGTCGCCAGCGTGCGCATGGTCCGCGTCAAGGGCAAGAGCAAGCGGATGAAGAACATGCTGCTCGAGGGCCGGCGGAAGGACTGGAAGAAAGCGTACGTGAAACTCAAGGAGGGCTTCCGGCTCGACGTGATCTAAGCGGGCCGCAGGCCCGCTTACCCTGAGCGAGCCCCTTGGGGGCGAGTCGAAGGGTAGGCCGAAGGAAATCAAATGCCCGTACGCGAATACCGCCCCACGACCCCGGGCCGCCGGGGAGCGAGCGTCGCCGATTTCTCCGACCTCAAGTCCCGCGGCTCCCACAAGCCGCTCACCGAGGCGATCCGCAAGACCGGCGGGCGGAGCAACGTCGGCCGGCTCACGACGCGCCACATCGGCGGCGGCGTGAAGCGCCGGTACCGGTTCATCGACTTCAAGCGGGACAAGTTCGACGTCCCCGGGATCGTCGAGTCCCTGGAATACGATCCGAACCGCAGCGCGCGCATCGCCCTCATCAAGTACAAGGACGGGGAGCGCCGCTACATCCTCGCCCCGCACGGCCTGGCCGAAGGGGAAGAGGTCCTCAGCGGCGAGAAGGTCGAGCCGCGCGTCGGCAGCTGCCTCCCGATCAAGAACATCCCGACCGGGATGCGCGTCCACAACGTCGAGCTGACGCCCGGCAAGGGCGGGCAGATCGTCCGCGCCGCCGGGACCTTCGCCGAGATCAAGGCGAAGGAGGGGAACTACGCGATCGTCCTCCTGCCGAGCGGCGAGGAGCGGAGGATCCACGTCCGCTGCCGCGCGACGATCGGGCAGGTCGGCAACATCGAGCACCAGAACATCGTCCTGGGCAAGGCGGGTCGCAAGCGCTGGCTGGGCATCCGCCCGACCGTGCGCGGCACCGCGATGAACCCGATCTCGCACCCGATGGGCGGCGGCGAGGGCCGGTCCGGCGGCGGCCGCCACCCGATCAACTGGAAGGGCACGAAGCTGGCCAAGGGCGGCAAGACGCGCCGGTCGAAGAACCGGTCGCAGAAGTTCATCGTCCGGATGAGGAAGGCCGGACGTTTCCAGAGAACCAGGAAATAGGCTCTCGTTTCCCGCCTCGGGAAATCGAGAATCGAGAATCCAGAATCGAGAATCGGGTAAAGAATGAGCCGTTCGCTGAAGAAGGGGCCGTACATCGATCCCAAGCTCCAGGCCAAGGTCACGCGGGCCAAGGGGACGGGCTCCCACGACCCGATCAAGACCTGGTCGCGGCGCTCGACGATCTCCCCCGAGTTCGTGAACCAGAGCTTCCTCGTCCACAACGGCAAGACGTTCGTGAAGGTGTTCGTGACCGAAGACATGGTGGGACACAAGCTGGGCGAGTTCGCCCCCACGCGCCACTTCCGCGGCCACCCGGGCACGAAGGCGAGCGCGTCGGGAACGACGCCCGAGGCCTAGAGACATGGCGACCGCAGCTCCCGCGGCTCCGGCGGCCCCCGCGAAGGCGGCGGCCCCCAAGCCCCGCTTCATGGCGCGCCTCCGGTACGCCCGCATGTCCGCGCGCAAGATGCGGTACGTCGTCGACCTGATCCGCGGCAAGGACTACAACAGCGCCCTCGCGATCCTCCGCGTCTGCTCGAAGCGCGCCGCCCCGTTCTGCAAGAAGCTGCTCGAGTCCGCGGCCGCGAACGCGCTCGACTTCGCCCAGAACAAGAAGCTCGACCTCGACGCGAACGCCCTCCACCTCGTCGAGGCCAAGGTCGAGGGCGGCCCGATCATCAAGAGGTGGCGGCCCTCGTCGACGCGCCGCCCGACGATGATCAAGAAGCGGATGTGCCACGTGACGTTCGTCCTCGAGGAGCGCCCGCTGAAGGAAGGCAAGAAGGACCGGTCGAAGCGGCAGAAGCAGGAGCGGAGCAAGGCCAAGAAGGCGTCCGCGCCCAAGGCCGCCGCCCCCGTGCC
>DASRJF010000317.1:0-6553 GCA_035649615.1 Planctomycetota bacterium
CCCGCCGGAGGGGGCGAAACCCAGGCGCGGGCTTGGGGAGTATGAAGAGAAACTCATTGCCGTCGGAGCGGAGGCGCCCGGATTCGATTGTCTCGACTCGGAGTCCCAGCCCGTCAACACGTCCGCGTGGAAGGGAAAGCCTGTCCTCTTCATCACCTGGTCCTTCCCCTGATGAGGCCGCGAAGAGGTTGAGGAGTTTCCTCAACTCGAGCAGCTGCGGCGGGACTACCAGTCCAAGAATCTTGAGATCCTCGCGTTCTCTCCCCCGCCCGACAAGCAGGGAAGAGTTCGGGCCTATCTCAAGAAGCAAAAGTTCGGGTTTACGACGCTGGTGGGAAAGGTGCAGAACGGAGGGAGCCCGTTCGGAATATCCATCATCGGTTCCGCGGTCCTCATCGGCGCGGACGGAAGAGTGGCGTGGCGGTCGGTGAAGTGGGAGGTCGCCGACGTCCGGAAAGCCGTGGAAGCGCTGCCGAGCCCGAAGTGATTTGAAATCAGCGGGCGGCCGTCCGGCTTGAAGCTTGAAGCTTGGAGCTTGTAGCTCTCTCCCCCCGGCAATACTGCTCGCCCGCGTGCACGTCGAGCCGCTGGAAAATTCCCATCAGCTCGCCGCCCTTCAGCTCCAGCGCCGCCGTGCCGCGCCACGACTTGTCCGCTCCCCACCACTGGAAGAGCGCCTTCCGGCCCTCGACCCGCCCCTTCCCCACGCAGGACCACGTGTCCTGGTCCTCCCACGCGCGGATCTCCAGCCGGTCGCCGTCTTGCCGGATCTCGAGCCACGTCCAGCGCAGGATCCCCTCGTAGTTCGCGTGCGTCTCGCGCATGTGCCAGAGGCCCGACACGTCCGAAAAGACGGGGCGATCCGCCAAGCGCAGCGTCGCGGTCCACGCGATGAGCGCGGCGACCGCGACGGCGGCGAGCATCCTCGCGACCCGTTTCATCGCTCGAACCTCCTCCGCGCCCGGCGCTTCGCCTCCATGAGGCGGCCCGTCCGGGGATCGGGCGCGGGCTCGGGAGCGGGCGCCGCCGGCCCGACCGGCACGTCGGCGTCGTCCAGCGCCGCCACCTCCGCCCCGCCCTCGGGCGCCGACCACGACGCCCTCTCCGTCGCCGTCACCTGCGCGCGCGCCGCGTCCAGCGCCTCGCGCACCGGATCGTGGCGCGCCTCCTTCTTCGCCGGCAGGATCTTCCGGATCCACCGGACCACGTCCGAAACCCCGACGATCACGCGCCGCACGAAGATGTCGAGCGGCAGGAGGATCAGCGCCGCGACCAGGAGCGCCGGCCAGAACGGCTTCGACGCGTACGCCACCTGCCCCGTCGGCGCGAACCAGTCCATCGCCGGCCCCATGACCCGGCCCCCAGTCTCGTCGGCGATCCGCGCCAACAACGCCCCGTTGTCCTCGAAGCTGCGGTACTCGGGATGGAACGGCGGCACGAACCCGCCGCGCATCAGGTAGCTCCTCCCCTCCTCGGCGTACTGCACGTTGACGACGTACCCGCCGGGCCGGTCCGTCGGGAACGTCGCTCGGTATCGGCCGGGCCCGACCTGCTGGAAATCCATCGTGGCGGACGAGAAATCGGGCCGCACCAGGTTCCCCTTGGGCTCGAGGAAGTTGACGAACTTCCCCTTCGCGTTGACCGCGTCGATGATCGCCTCTCCCGTCCCGGGTTCGCGCCCCTTCTGCAGCGTCAGCGTGTAGGGGCTCGGCGGCGTCCGCCGCTGGGCCCACCGGATCGCCTGCGCCCAGAAGGGACGGAAACGGTTCCACTTCACCCACTCCGAGCCCCACCGGCCCGACGCGTCCGACATGAAGGCGATCGAGCGCCCGAGACCGCAGTTCCAGTGCGCCAGCACCGGATCGTTGTTGGGCCCCACCAGCGGAATTTCCGTGGGATCCTTCCGGCTGGCGATGTTGTAGCCCCCCAGCGTCGGGATCTCGTTCGGGGAAATCCCCTCGAGCAGCTCGCTCGACTCCGCGACGGTCGGCTTGAAGGGCTGCTCGTAGAAAAGCCCCTTCTTCACGCGCGCCGATTCGCGCATCCAGACCTGCGGCACGCGCTCGTACTCGCTCGGCTGGATCACGTAGAACGACCCGCCCGCCGCCGCGGCCGCTCCCCGCATCTCGTCGAGGTTGTGCCGGCCCATGGGCTCGATCACCACGATCGACATCGTCGTGCGCGCCTCGCGCAGCCGCGCGATCCGGTCGCTGGACGGCGCCCGCGTCCCGCCGTTCGTGACCAGCACGATGTGGCGGTACGAACACCGGCTCGCCCGGAACGATTCCAGCGCCGCGTCGATGTAGGGGTCCGCGTCCGCGATCTGCCCGAAGCCGGACCGGTTGACGATGTCCCTGAGGTCGTCCTTCTGTCCCGCCTGCGTGAGCCCGATGATGGGATCCCTGCTGCCCCCGGCGTACAGGCCGAACTCGTCCCACGCCGTCAGCGCGTTCAGCGAGTTGACCGCGATGTCCTTCGACCACCGGTCCCCGATGCAGGGGATGTGGCTCATGAGGAAGATGATCCCGCCGTTGGGCAGGACCTGGCTCTGGCGCACGTCGAGATCGACCGGCAGGATCTTCGCGATCGGCGTGTTGAGGTACCCGCCCGAGCCGTAGCTCCGCTCGCCGCCCGTCATGATGAACCCCGCGCCGAGGTCCTTGACCAGCGACTCGATCATCTCCATCTGCTCCCGCGTCAGCGAGTCCGCGCCGAGGTTCGCGAAGAAGACGACGTCGTAGCTCTGCCACTCGCCGAGGTCGCGCGGCAGCGAGCCCGCGAGCCGCACGCGGTGGGCGATCCCCTCGTCGGCCAGCACGGCCGCGAGGTGGCGGACGTCCTCGGCGTTGCCGCCGGCGAGGAGCACGACGGCGTCCTGCTCGATGATCGTGTAGGCCTGCGCCCGGTTGTTCTGCGGGATCGCGTCGCCCGGCGCGTCCACCTGCGCCTCGAAGAGATGGAATCCCCCCTCCTTGAGTCCGTGCGAGAAGACGAAGACGTTGTCCCCCTTCGCCAGGGCGACGTCCCGCGTCCCGATGAGCTTGCCGTCGCAGAACAGCTTCAGGTTGCCCGACGACGGCCCGAGGGACGCCACGTTGATCCGGACCTGGAACGGCTCGTCGCGCTCCGCCTTCCGGGGAATCGTCAGCTCGTCGAGCACGACCTCCTGGTCGTGGCGGTACTTGAGCGGCACGACGTCCACCGGCACGCCCGCCGCCGTCGCGTGGCGGATCGCCTCCATCGCCGACCCGCGCGTCTCGTTGCCGTCCGTGAGCAGGACCATGCGCTTCTGCGCGTCCTCGGGAAACGTGGAGAGCGCGAGGCGGACGGCGGCCCCGACGTCCGTGTTCGACGCGTCGACCACGGAGAAGACGTCGCCGACCTTGAGCGACGCGGAGGGGACCTCCTCGACCATCGGCCGCTCGCCGAAGACGATCAGGCCCGCCCGGTCTTCCTTCCGCTTCTTGGTCGCGACGGCCTCGCGCACGAGCTCGAGGCTGCGGCGCTGCTGCGCCTCGGGGATGCTGCCGGACCGGTCGAGCACGAAGTACGTCGTGACGTAGTCGGTGCGGCGACGGATCGAGGGTTGAGCCGCGGCCGCCACGACGAGCAGGATCAGGAGCGCCCGCGCGGCGAGGATGACCGCGCCCCGGATCCCGCCCGCGCGCTTGGCCCGGCTCCGGAACAGGAAGACCCCGGGGATGAGGAGCAGCAGCCACAGGAAGCCGGGATATTCGAACGTGATCACGCGCGCCCCTTGTTGAACTGGTAGACCAGCCACTCGACGACCAGGACGGCGAGCGCGAGAAGCGCCAGCCACGAGGCGTACTCGACCCGCACGAACGCCGAGCCCTCGCGCGCCTGGAGCTGGGTCCCGCCCATCTCGATCCTGTCCGGCACGCGGATGTCGGACTCCGCCGGGTCCGCGAGGCTCACGGCGTACACCGCTTCCGCGTCGCGCTTCTCCCACTTCACCCGGTAGAGGCCGGGCCGCTCGGTGTCGGCGACGGTCACGTGATCCAGGCTCGCGGCCGTGATCGTCTTCACGCGCCCCGCGGGATCGGTGAGCGTTCCGGACTGCGGCTCCCTCGGGGCGCGGACCGTGAGCGGCACGCCGGGCCGGACGACGCGGTCGGCGGCCCCCGGCTCCTCCTCGCGCGCCCAGCGTATGGCGTTGGCGAAGAAGATCGGGAAGGAGACGCGCAGCGGCCAGTCGGAGTCGAGGATGCGGAAGGCGACGCACGCGACGCGCAGCCCGCCGCGCTCGCCCACGGAAATGATCGGCCCGCGGTCGCTCGAGAGGAGCGTGCGCCCCCACGTGGGCACGGAGACCTCGACCGCCTTGCCGACGTGGAGCGTCGAGAAGTTGATGTAGCGCGTCAGCGGATGCTCCGCATCCCACTTGAGCAGCGTCGGATTCTCGATCTGCTTTCCGCCGCCGAAGCCCGTCGCGCGGGGCGCGACCCCGAGGTAGAGGCAGGTCCCCTGCTCCATCGGGCCGGAGTCGGCGCCGTCGAAGACGATCAGGTCGGACTCGCGGAACTGGCCGCGGACCCTGGCGAAGTCCGCCGGCGGCACGAGGGTCAGCTCGATGCGGGGATTCATCGCGAGGGCCTGCTTGAGGAAGACGTTCTCCTCGCCGACCAGGACCACGCGGACCAGGTCCGCGCCGCCGAGCGGGATCCAGGCCCGGTTGTCCGTGGCGAAGGCGTCCTCGCCGCCGATCCGCACTTCCGCCATGCCCTGCTCGTGGGCGGGCCGCTCGAAAACGACGCCCTTTTCGAGTCCGGCGCCGACCTCCACCGACTTGGCGTCCACGAGCTTGTCGCCGATGCGGAGCTCGACCGTCGCCTGGACGGCGCGGTCGCGCCGGTTCGACACCCGGGCGAAGAGCTGGAGGCTTCGGTCCCCCTCGTCGGACTCGCGCGTCTCGACGTGGACGATCCCGAGGTTGTCCCACGACTTCCCGAAGGGGATGTAGTGGACGTTGGCGTGCGCCTCCGTGAGCTGGGGCAGCAGCCGGAATCCGCCGTCGCTCAGGAGATAGATGTCGGAGAGATCGAACTGGCGGGCGACGGAGAGCGCCGTGTGCCACGCCTCCTCGATGCGCGTGGGGCGCTCGGTGGCCGCCACGAGATCCACGCCGCGCTGGAGGGCGCCGCGATCGGAGGTCAGGGGGACGGCGACGAACGGCCGGTCGGAGAATCCGATCACCATCATGCGGTCTCCGCCCGGCAGGCCCCCGATCATCTCGCGGAGGAATCCCCGCGCGAGATCGAGGCGCGTCCCGCCCCCCTCCTCGCGGGTGGACATGCTCGCGGAATGATCGATCAGGACGAGGTGGATGCCGCTCGTGCGCTGGCGCTGCTCGGAGTACGGCCTCGACGCGGCCAGCGCCAGGAGCAGGATCGCGAGGAGCTGCAGCCACAGCAGGAGGTGATTCTGGAATTTCTGGAAGGGCCGGTTGACCCGGTAGGCGTCGACCGTCTTCTTCCAGAGATACGTGGACGACACGATGCGCACGTCGCGCTTCAGGCGCAGGAAGTAGAGGACGACGATCGCGGGGATGAGCCCGAGAAAGCCGAGGCCGGCGGGCCAGAGGAAAGTCATGGCAGAACCAGCACCCAGGAAGGTGGAAGATGGAAGAGGGAATGGAATGAGGAATGGGGAATATGGAATGAGATACCGGATTCCGGATTCCATTCCCGCTTCCCGCTTCCCGCTTCCGTCTTCCTCATCTCAAAACCCCCTGCTCCCGGAACCGGTGCAGGAACATCCCCTCGAGCGTGACGTCGGAGCGGATCGGGAGGTAGCGGAACCCCAGCCGCTGGCAGATCGCCTGCTGTTCGCCGCGGAACGCGCGAACGGTCTTGCCGTACGCCTCGAGGAGCTGGGCCGTCATCGAGAGCGGGACTTCGCCGCCGTCCTCGATGTCGACGAGGCGCCAGTCGCCCTCGAACGCGGGGTCCTCCTCGTCCGGGGAGAGCACGTGGAGCACCGTGACGTCGAACCGGCCCGCGAGGAACTGCTTGAGCCCGTCGAGGACTCCGTCGCGGTCGAGCAGGTCGCTGATGAGGAAGACGAGCCCCGTGCCCCGGAGCCGCCGGCGGAAATCGGTGAACGCCGAGCGCGTGTCCGTGCCGCCGGAGGCGCCGACGCGCTCGACGTACGAGGTGACCCGCGGGAATCCGCCCCGGCCGCGCACGAGGGGCAGCGCCGGCCGGAGCCCGGCGTCGAACGCCTGGATGGAGACGCGGTGCGTGCCCGCGAGGGCGAGGTATCCCAGCGCGGCGGCGACCTTCTTCGCGAACGGGAGCTTGGGCGGCTCGCCCAGGCCCATGGAGTGGCTCGCGTCGAGGAGCACGTAGACGAACAGGTCCTCCTCCTCCATGAAGAGCTTCAGGAAGAGGCGATCGAGGCGCGCGTACAGCTTCCAGTCGACGAACCTCAAGTCGTCGCCCTGGATGTAGTTGCGGTAGTCGGCGAATTCGAGACTGTGGCCCCTTCGTACGGAACGATGTTCGCCCCTGATTCGACCCGCAAAGGGACGACG
>DASRJF010000318.1:0-2750 GCA_035649615.1 Planctomycetota bacterium
AACGGGAAGGTGAAGGGGACGATCGTCCTGCGCGTCCCGCCCGAGAGCCTCGACCGCCTCGTCCTCAAGCTCCGCGCGCTCGGCGACCTCAAGAGCCAGCGCATCACGAGCGAGGACGTCACGAAGAAGTACTACGACCTCGAGAGCCGCCTCAAGGCCGCCCGCACCATGGAGACGCGCCTCATCGAGATCATCAAGACGGGCAAGGGCGAGATCAAGGACATCCTCCTCGCCGAGAAGGAGCTCGGCGAGTGGCGCGAGAAAATCGAGATCTTCGAGGGCGAGATCCGCTTCTACTCGAACCTCGTCTCGCTCAGCACCCTCACGCTCACGCTCGTCGAGAAGGACATCAAGTCCTCCTCCCTCGTCACGGTCACGGAGACCGTGGACACGGGGATCGAGTCGGAGGACGTCCCCGCGGCCGACAAGAACCTGCGGACGCTCATCGCCGACGCCAAGGGCCGCATCACGTCCAGCGACCTCAAGAAGCTCGCCGCGGACCAGTTCAGCCTCAACATCGCCTGTGAAGTTCCTCCAGAGAACGCCGGGGTCCTCCGCGACCGCCTCGGCCAGCTCGGGCGCGTCGCGCGGCTCGACGTCCAGACGGCGACCTCCGACAACGGCACCGGCCGTCCGATCGACGGGAAGGTGAAGCGCTCCGACACCGTCTTCCGCATCTCGGTCTACAACACGACCAACGTCCAGCCGCGCGAGACGTCCCACCTGGCCCTCGCGTGCCGCGACGTCGAGGCGGCCTACAAGGCGATCGTCGCCAGCGTCGGCCAGGCGGGCGGCCGCGTCATCCAGTCGAGCCTCAACCGCCTCAAGGCCGACCAGGTCGACGGCCTCGTGCAGTTCGACGTCCCGGTCGACAAGGGGGAGGCCGTCCTCATCGGCCTCCGCGGCCACGGCGACGTGATGTCCTCCAAGGCGATCGAGAACCCGGACTCGGCCAACGTCACGAAGTCCAAGAAGGGCTTCCACGTCGTCCTCCTCGCGATGGCCCACGTCGCGGCCCGCGAGACGACGACCCTCCGCTTCGCGGCCGTCAACGTGGCGGAGACGCAGCGCAAGCTCCAGGACCTCGTGCTCGACAAGAAGGGCCGGATCCTCGACGCGCGCCTCAACGAGGACTCGCGCGACAACGTCACCGCGACGCTCGACCTGGAGATCCCCCGGGACGAGCGGCCCGCCCTCGACGCCCTCCTCAAGGCGTCGGGCGAGACCCTCTCGCAGAACGTCCAGCGCGCCCCGGATGCCGACCGCGTGGTCGACTCCAAGATCCGCCTCATCCTCTCGCTCCAGACGGTCGCGTCCGTCGGCCCGCGCCGCATCGTGAAGCTCGGCGTCGAGGCGTCGGACGTGGAGGCCGCGTCGGAGCGGATCACGAAGGCGGTGACCGAGGGCGGGGGCCAGCTCGTGGACAACCAGAACTCGCGCGACCCCAACGGGCGGACGATCGCGTACCTGGTCTACGAGGCTCCCCTGCCCGCGCTCGCCGGATTCGTCGACCAGATCCGGAAGGCGGGGACCGTGCGCGTGGAGGAGACGCGCCGGAATCCCCTGGCGCCGGAGAGCGGGCTCGCGATCGGGCGCATCGAGCTGACGCTCTCCAACGAGGATCCGCTCATCGGCCGCGACGCGGGATTCGCCGCGCAGATGAGGGACGCCCTGCGGAGCGTCGTCGGGGCGGCGGGGTTCAGCCTGAAGTTCATCCTGATCGGCGCCCTGATCGTCGTCCCGTGGGTGCTGATCGTGTGGTTCGGGTGGAAGCTCGCGCGTCGGGTCAGGTCCGGGGTTCAACGTCCAACGTGATCCAAGGTCCGGAGTCCAAAGGTGGTTGACGCGGGACTTTGGATCACCTTCGACGCAGGACCTTGCACTCACTCCTACGGTATAATCCGCCCGTCATGGAGCTCGAATTCCGGTCGTTCGCCTCCGGGGGCTGCCGGACCTACTGGATCCGCCCCCGCCTGTCGGCCGAGGTGGCGCTCATCGACCCCGCCCTCAATCACCTCGATGACTATCTCCGCCTCCTCGAGCGCGAAGGGCTCCGGCTCACCCACGTCGTCGACACGCACACGCACGCGGACCACATCTCGGCCGCGGCGGCGCTCACCGACCGGACCGGCTGCTCGTACGTGATGCACGCGAACGCCCCGGCCCCCTGCGTGTCGGAGCGCGTCTCCGACGGGGCGACGCTCGACCTCGCGGGCGTCCGGATGAAGGTGCTCCACACGCCCGGCCATACGCGGGACGGGATCTGCCTGGTCCTCGGCGAGGCCGTCTTCACCGGCGACACGCTCTTCCTCGATGACGGGGGCGCGGGCCGCGACGATCTCCCCGGCGGCGACCCCGGCGAGCACTTCGACAGCCTCCAGCGGATCCTGACGCTGCCGGAGTCGACGACGGTCCTGCCCGCCCACGACTACCGGGAGCGGCCGCCCTCGCCGCTCGCGCGCCAGAGGATGTCCAATCCCCACCTCCGGCCCCGCTCGAAGGAGGAATTCGTCGCGTACCTGCGGGGCCTTTGCCTGGGGCCCGCGGAATGGATGAAGGAAGTTCTCAAGGCCAACACCGCGTGCTCGCGCGATCCCCGGGCCGTGGAGATCCCCATGGAGGCGAACGCCTGCGAGGTCCAGGTCGGTCCAACGGCCGCCGGGGCGTCCGTTTCGCCCGGCGACTTGCGCCGCCGCCTGGCCGGAGGCGGGACTCCGGTCCTGCTCGACGTCCGCGAGATCTCCGAACTG
>DASRJF010000319.1:0-2367 GCA_035649615.1 Planctomycetota bacterium
AATTTCACGGGGAAAGCAAAGTCATCCGGATCTTGAACACTCCGTGCCGCCGTTAGAGAATCGAATCGTGACCTCGATCAAGGGACGTTCACCCGATCCGGCCTCGTCCTTGGACGCGTTCGACCGGCTCCTGGAGCATCATCCAGACCCTGCCTGGATATACGACCTGGAGAGCCTCCGGCTGCTGAAGGTGAACCAGGCCACGGCGGACCTGACCGGGCGGTCCCGCGAGGAGCTCCTGCGCCTGACGTTCGTGGACCTGCTCTTCCCCGGAGAGGCGGACCGGCTTCGCCGGATCATCTCGCGCGCGCGATCCGAACCCCCGCCGTGGCCCCTCAGGGATCGCCTGAAATTCCTGGGGGCGGACGGGCGCGGCATGGAGTTGGCCATCGCGTCGCACAGCCTCGAGATCGAGGGACGGCGCTGCCGCGTGATCATCGCGAGTCCCCGCCTTCCCGAACGGGAGACAAGCGAGCGGGTGCGGCCGGACCGCCGGCACGATTACCTGACCGGACTTCCCAACCGGGCGCTTCTGCAGGAGCGAGTCCGCCGCCGGATCGAGGAAGCCCGACAGGGGCCGGGGCCGTTGTTCGCCGTGTTCGCCATCGACATCGACCGGTTCCGGCTCCTGAACCGGGGCCTGGGCCTTGAGGTCGGCGACCGCATCCTGGGCGCGGTGGCGAAACGGCTGGAGTCCTTTCTCCATCCCGACGAGATTCTCGTGCGGTTGCGGGCGGACGAGTTCGCCCTCTTGCTTGAGAACATCGGAACTCCCGAGGCGGCGAATCACATGGCGCGGGAGATCCAGGAGGCGCTCGAGGAACCGTTCGTCGTCAACGAGCACGACATCCGGCTGACGGCGAGCGTCGGCATCGCCATCGGGAGGCCGGAGGCGGAACCTCCCGATGATCTTCTCAACGATGCCGAGGTGGCGCTCCACGAGGCCCAGGCCTCGGGCGTCCGCGGCTGCCGGGTGTTCGCACCCGAGATGGGCGCCCAGGCGGCGCAGGCGCTCCGCCTGGAGACGGACCTCGGGCCCGGCCTCGAGCGCGGCGATCTCCGCGTGCGCTTCCAGCCGCTCGTCTCCCTCCGGACGGGAAAGCTGGCCGGCTTCGAAGCCCTTGCGCGCTGGCAGCATCCCGAGCTGGGCCTCATCCTGCCCAGCCTGTTCATCCCGATGGCGGAACGCACCGGGCATATCCTGGACCTCGGCCATCGGGTCATGCTGGAGGCCTGCCGGCAGGTGAACGAATGGCAGAACCGCTTCCGGATCGATCCGCCGCTCTTCCTCAACGTCAACTGCTCGTCGATCCAGTTCTTCGATCCCAAGCTGTCGATGCTCGTCAAGGGCGTCCTCGCCGAGTCGGGTTTCCCGGCGAAGTGCCTGAAACTGGAGCTCACCGAGAGCGTCCTCATGGAAGACAACCCGAGAACCGTGGAGCCGTTCGAGAAAATCCTGGACCTGGGCGTCCAGATCATCATCGACGACTTCGGCACCGGGTTCTCGTCGCTCAGCCGGCTGTACCAGCTTCCCATCGAGGCGCTGAAGATCGACCGGTCCTTCGTGTCGAGACTCTCGGACCAGCTCGATTCCCTTTCCATGGTGCGGGCGATCATCCAGCTGGCGCGCACGTTCGCGCTCAAGGTGACCGCGGAGGGCATCGAGAACTCGGAACAGCTCCGCGCGTTGAGGCAGCTCGACTGCGATTTCGGACAGGGCTATTACTTCGCGAAGCCGCTGGAGCCGCCAGAGGTCGAAACGCTGCTGAAGGCCGATCACCGGTGGTAACGGCGACGCACTTCCGGCGATCCGATCAAGGCCCGCCGGCGAACTGGACGACGCCCTTGATCGGGTGACGGACCCAAGGATCGATGGGCTCGCTCAGGCCGCACAAGGGTGTTTCACCGCAGGATTCGTTCCGGTAGAGGTGGTCCTTGAGGACGTCCCAGCACCGCCGGGTGAGCTGCTGATAGAAGGAGAAGAGATCCTGCCCCACGAGCCTCAGCTGCTATTTCATGTTGATGGCAAATCAAGGCGCATGCCACGAGAGAGTCGGGTGGAATCGAGGAAAAGCGGGGACTACAGCGCCTTGCGGCGGCGTAGGTCGCGAAAAATCATCCAGATGTAGATGACGATGGCCAAGCCAAAGGACCCCTGTCCAATGGTCATGAAGGCCGTGAAAGCCAATTCCGAGGGCCAGAGGAAGTGCCACATCGAGACGGCCAGGCCGAACAAGGCAAACACCAGGGCCGCGCGCATGATATTGCGCGAGGACCGGGTGGCGGGCGGGACCGGATCCGGGGCGGGCGCCGCGGGAGTCTCCGTCTGGGAAAGCGCGGGGCGGGCGGGTTCTTCGCTCACGATTC
>DASRJF010000320.1:0-2873 GCA_035649615.1 Planctomycetota bacterium
GACAAGCCGCCTCCGACGCGCGAGGAGATGTTCCCCAGGCTGCAGGAATTCGTCGTCAAGCCCTTGGAGGGCGAGCCGGTCTGGCCCAGCCCCGCGGACGAGAAGGAAGTCGCGCGCCACGGGTTCATCCCGTTCAAGGGCGGCTACCAGTACGAGCGGGTCGACGCGAGCGGCAAAGTCGGATCGTGCGGGGTCGTGGTCGACGGCCGGATCCTGCTCGACCGCGGCGTCGTCGAACTGCTCGGATGCGGCGAGGGGGGCAAGGAATACGAGAGCGTCCTCCGCCTCGACGCCGACGTGCAGGGGCTCGACCTCGCGCTGAGCCTGTGCGGCCTCAAGCGCGGCCCCGTTCCCGGGCGGCTGGGCGACCCCAAGATCATGCAGGGCGACCGCGTCGTCGTCCTCCTCCAGTGGGAGGATGAGGAGAAGAAGACGATCACGCATCGCGCCGAGGATTGCGTCGTCAACATCCAGAAGAAGGCGCCCATGCCGCGCGTCGGCTGGACTTACGTCGGGGCGATGCTGCCGGTGCCCGACCCCGCGGCGACGACCGGGAAGACGTACCGCGTCCTGGCCGCGTCGGGAACGCGCTCGCTCCTGACGACGTACCGGGATCCCTCGACGCTGCTCGACAATCCCCTCTTCGACGCCGTCGACGACTCGCTCTACATGGCGAATTACATGATCCTCCCCACGGGGGGGACGAAGGTCCGCATCATCCTCCGCGCGCCCGACGAGGCCGCGAAGCAGGAGATCGCGAAGCTGGAAGAAGAGCTGGCGAAATGACAACGGTCGAAGCGCAAGTCCGGGACGTCCGCGCGCGGATGCGCCGCGCCGCCGGATTCGGCGCGGCCGTGCGCGGGGCTTTCTACGGCGCGCTCCTGGCCGGGGGCTGGCTCGTCGTCGCGAAACTCTTCGGCTGGACGCGGGGGCCGCTGTGGGCCGCCGCGGCGCTTCCGGTCTTCACGGGAGTCGCCGCAATTGCGCGCCGGTTCGAGCTGCGCCACGCCGCCGCCCTCCTGGATCGCGCGCTTGGCCTCGAGGAGCGCGTCGCGACAGCGCTCGAAGGTCCGCGCGGCCCCTTCGGTGCCGCCGTCTCCACCGATGCCGTCCGCGCGCTCGACCCGTCTCGAGTCGCCGGGGTCGGCCGCTTCCGCTGGCCTTCCGAGGCCCGGTTCCTCGTCCCGGCGCTTGCCTTCGTCGCCCTGCTCGCGTACGTTCCCGATCCGTCGCGATCCCCGGCCGTGGCCGACGCGGACCTGCGCGCGGCGGTCGATCGGGACGTCGACCGGCTCTCCCGCGTTCCGGTGGCCGACGCCGCGCTCGCGGAGAAGGTGAAGAAGCTGCTCGGCGATCTCCGGTCGGACGACCTCCAGCGGATGGCCGCCGGCGCCGAGGCGGCGCGCCGTCTCGCCGTGGAGATCCGGTCGGGCCTCGCGACCGCGGGCGGCGACCGGGAAGCCCTGCGCGCGCTGGCCGACCGCCTCGACGCGGCCGGCGCGGGCGCCTCCTCCGAGCTGGCGCGGCGGGGCATCGACGTGCCGGACGTCGCGCCGGTCGATCTCGAGGCGCGCGTCGCGGCGGCGAAGGCCCGGGGCGACCTGGGCTCGACGGGCTCGCGGCCGGAGGATCGCCCGGTGACGAGATGGCCCGACGGAACCGCGGTGCCGATCGACGTCCGGAAGGACATCGAACACCAGCTCGCGGCGAAACCTGTCGACCCGCGTTATGATGAAATCGTGCGACGCTACTTCGAGCGACTGAGGTGAAACCATGAAGACGACGCTGATCGCGCTGACCGTCCTGGGGCTCCTCGCGCCGAAGCAGGAGACCGATTTCACCCTGCTCCACTCGCCGCAGGATGACCTGAAGAAGAACCTGGCGGGGGCCTATATGCGGGCCGCGGACTGGCTCGTCGGCCAGCAGGACGAGAGCGGCGCCTGGAAGCAGGGGCCGCCCGACAAAGCCCAGCCGAGCCTCGCGTACACGGGTCTCATGGTGGCCGCGCTGGCGGAAGCGCCCCCCGACATGCGCCCCAAGTACGCCGCGGCCGTCAAGAAGGGCGCCGGCTACCTGGTCTCGAAGCAGAACACCGACGGGAGCTTCGGCGAAGGCCCCGGCAATGCCTACCTCAAGGTCTACACGACGTCGATCGCGCTCATGGCCCTGAGCCTCGGCGCGCCCGACCAGAAGGACGCGATCGGAAACGCCCGCGGCTATCTCAAGAACAACCAGCTCAAGGAAGGCGTCGACAAGGGCTCGCTCGGCTACGGCGACAAGGAATTGAAGATGGACCAGGGCAAGCCGGTCGAGAAGCAGAGCATCCCGAATCTCTCGACGACCGGGTTCGCCGCCGAGGGGCTCGCGCGGTCGGGTCTCCCGAAGGACGACCCGTTCTGGAGGCTCGTCGTCGAGTACGTCCAGAAGTGCCAGAACAACAGCGAGACGAACACGGACAAGGAGTTCCTCGCGCGGCTGAAGGAGAAGGGTCTCTCCGTCGGCGACGACGGCGGGCTCTACTACGCCGCCGATCCCAAGGACATGAAGGCGGGCACCGTCAAGCTGACCGACAAGGAGATCATCAAGAGCTACGGCTCGATGACCTACGACGGGCTCAAGACGTACATCTACGCGGGCCTCACGAAGGACGACCCGCGCGTGAAGGCGGCGCTCGACTGGATCCGGAAGAACTACTCGGTCGAGGCGCACCCCGGGTTCGCGTTCGACGAGAAGAGCCGGACCCACATCATGGGGATCTTCTACTACTACCTCATGATGGCCCGCGCGTTCGACGCGCTCGGCGAGAAGACGTTCAAGACGATCGATGGCGTCGAGCACAAGTGGGCCAACGAGCTGGGCGGCCAGCTGCTCAA
>DASRJF010000321.1:0-4739 GCA_035649615.1 Planctomycetota bacterium
GGTGATCCGGAGTCCAAGGTGGCCGGCCCGATCACCCCGGACGAAGGACACCGGATCACGTTGGACGGCGAACCCAGGACTTGGGCGCCGGGGGTTTTCACTTGCGGTTGAAAATCACGGTCCTATAATGACCCACCCTTAATCTCCCCTCGAACTCGGGAACTTCCATGATCCTGGCCGTTTGCCTCAAGCGGGTGCCCGACACGAACGCCCGCCCGGCGATCGGTTCCGATGGAAGATCGATCAACCCCCAGGGGATCGATTACGTCATCAATCCGTACGACGAGTACGCCCTCGAGGAGGCGCTCAAGATCAAGGAGAAGGCGGGCGCGGGCGAAGTGGTCGGCGTGTGCGTCGACCCCGACGGAAACGAGTCGATGCTCCGCAAGGCCCTCGCGATGGGCGTCGACCGCGGCATCCTCGTCAAGGGCGGATCGACCTTCGACGGCGCGGTCAACGCCGAGATCCTGGCCGGTGTTCTGAAGCCGCTCGGCGCGACGATCATCCTCTTCGGAAAGCAGGCGGTCGACAGCGACTCCAGCCAGGTTCCGACGATCGTCGCGGAACGCCTGGGACTTCCGCGCGCCAACGTCGTGGTGAAGATGGAGCTCCAGGGAAACCGGGTCACCTGCCGTCGCCAGATCGAGGGCGCGGAAGAAGTGGTCGACATGCCGACCCCCTGCGTGGTCTCGGCGCAGAAGGGCCTCAACGAGCCCCGGTACGCTTCGCTCAAGGGAATCATGGCCGCGAAGAAGAAGCCGATCGAGACGAAAGACGCCCCGGCCGTCGAAGCCCGCATCGAGGTGCTGAAGATGGAGCCGCCCCCTCCCCGGCCCGCCGGCCGCATCGTGGGGAAGGGCAAGGAGGCGGCGGCGGAGCTCGTCCGGCTGCTTCGCGACGAGGCGAAAGTTCTCTAAGCATGTCTCACTCCATCCTGGTGTTCGTCGAGCAGCGCGAGGGCAAGGTCCGGAAGGCGGGCCTCGAAGCCGTCAGCGAGGCGGCCCGGCTCGGCGAGGCCACCGCGGTGCTCGTCGGATCGGGCGTCGGATCGCTGGCCGCGGACGCGGGCCGGGCCGGCGCGAAGAAGGTCTTCGTCGCGGACGATCCGCGCTTCAAGCTCTACTCCCCCGAGGGATACGCGCGCGCCGTCGCGCTGGCGCTGCAGAAGAGCGGCGCGAAATCCCTCTTCATGGCCGCCACGGCGATGGGCAAGGACCTCGCGCCCGCCGTCGCGGCGCTCACGGAGTCCGGAGTCGCGGCGGACTGCACGGGACTGTCCCTCGAGGGCGACCGTCTCGTCGCGCGGCGCCCCGTGTACGCCGGCAAGATGTACATCCAGGTCGGGTTCAAGAAGGGACCCGCCATCTGCACGCTGCGGCCGAACGTCTTCGCGCTGTCCAAGGACGGCGGGGCGTCGCCCGCGGTGGAAGACCTGAAGCTCACGATCGCGGACGGCGACCTCCGCTCCCTGGTGAAGGAGATCGTGGCCACGGCGGGCGGAAAAGTGGAGCTGACCGAAGCGTCCATCATCGTGACCGCGGGCCGCGGCCTCGGGAGTCCCGAGGCGTTCAAGCTGAGGGACGATCTCGCGGCGGTTCTCGGCGCCGCGGTGGGCGCTTCGCGCGCGGTCGTCGACAACGGCTGGCGCCCGCACTCGGAGCAGGTCGGCCAGACGGGCAAGACCGTGTCGCCCAACCTCTACATCGCCATCGCGGTGTCGGGGGCGATCCAGCACCTCGCGGGGATGTCCTCTTCCAAGGTCATCGTCGCGATCAACAAGGATCCCGACGCGCCGATCTTCAAGGTCGCGACGTACGGGATCGTGGGGGACGCTTTCGAAGTGGTCCCGGCGCTGACCGAGGAATTCAGAAAGGTCCTGCATCACTAATATGGACCCTGTCAAACAGTTCGACGCGCTCGGCAAGCGCTTCTTCAACGAGTGGGTGAAGCGCAACCCGATCCTCGGCTCGTCCCTCGGATTCCACGAGGAGTACGACGAGCTCATGCCCGACGGCTCGATGGACCGGGAGCTCGACGACCACCGCTTCTTCGCCCACTGGATCGCGGAGTTCCAGAAGTCGGACCCGCGCAAGATCAAGCCCGAGCAGGCGGTCGACCGGGAGCTGATGCTCTCGACGCTCAAGCTGTGGCTCTTCGAGCGCTCGACGGTCCGGCTCTGGGAGCGGCTCCCCGAGGCGCCCCAGGTCGTCGGCCACGCCCTCTTCCAGGTCCTCTTCCGCAATTACGCGCCGCTCCGCGAGCGCATGAAGAGCCTCATGAAGCGGCTCGAGGCGCTCCCGAAATACGTGGAGCAATCGAAGGAGCGCCTGCGGAGGCCCGTGAAATTCTTCGTCGAGAACGAGCTGGAGACGCTGACGCGCCTGCCCGGCTTCTTCAACACGCTGCGCGACATCAGCCGGGAGCACCTCGGCCCCTCGATGGAACGCGCGATGCACAAGCTGATCGAGTCGGCGCAGAACTCCCTCGAGCGCTACTCGGACTGGCTCATCGTCGACATCCTTCCCGAGTGCGTGGAGGACTGGTCGATCGGCGAGGACCTGCACCGCCGCTGGCTCGCCGCGCGGGGCATCGACCTGTCGCCGTCGGGGATGGTCGGGCTGGGCGAGGCGGAGCTCGCGCGCGGCGCCGACCGCCTGCGCGAGCTGGGGCGCCAGATCAAGCGCAAGACGCCGGTCGAGGACGTGCGCGACCTCGTCAAGCAGCAGCACCCCGACGCCATGGACGGGGTCCTCCGCTACGTCCGCGAGGCCGTCGCGAAGGCGAAGCAGTTCGTGAACCGGTCGAAGTTCGCGCAGATCCCCGAGCACGACTCGATGTACGTGATCGACACCCCGGCGTTCCTGCGCCACCTCATCCCGCAGGGCATGTACTGGCCGCCCGCGCGGTTCGAGCAGAAGCGGGACGGGTACGTGTGCATCACCCCGGGGGACTGCGACAGCGACAAGCTCAAGGAGCACAACCTCGCCGCGCTCGCCAACCTGACGGCGCACCTGTCGTACCCGGGCCGGCACCTGATGGCGGGATGGGGACTCCACCACCCGTCGCTGCTCCGGACGTTCGCCCAGGCG
This sequence comes from Planctomycetota bacterium, assembly GCA_035649615.1. Lineage (GTDB taxonomy): Bacteria > Planctomycetota > MHYJ01 > MHYJ01 > JACPRB01 > DASRJF01. Next base: position 3,090 of record DASRJF010000321.1, read on the forward strand.
CCGGAGACGCTCGAGGGCTGGGCCCTGTTCGTCGAGGAGCGGGTCAAGGACCTGGGCTACGACGACACGCCGCAGTCGCGCTTCATGCAGATCCTCGGCGCGATGAACGCGGGCGCGCGAGCGATCCTCGACGTCAAGCTCGCCACCGGCAAGATGACGTTCAACCAGGCGACGGAGTTCCTCATCGACAACATCGGGACCGACCGCGTCGTGGCCGAGGCGGAAGTGCGGCGGACGGCGACGCAGCCCACGATCTCGTCCTGCCCGCTCTGGGGGCGCGACCGGATCCGGGATCTCCGGAAGTGGACGAAGGACCACCTGAAGGGGCGGTACACGGAGCTGCTCTTCAACAACGCCGTGCTTCGCGCGGGCGGCCTTCCGATCGTGGCGCTGCGCAAGGAGCTGGAGTGGCGCGTCCAGGAAGAGCTGAGCCGGCCCGCCGAACAGCCCGAGAAGACGGGGAAGGTCTCGCGCAATGGCCGCGCGCCCGCCAAGCCCAAGCCCCAACCCAAGCCCAAGCCGAAGAAGAAGGCCCTCGCGAAAGCCCGACGCTAGAGCAATCCGCGATACGCGCCGCCGTCGACTTGGATCACCGTCCCCGTGATGTACCGGGCGGGCTCCGACGCGAGGAACACCGCCGCGGCGGCGAATTCCTCCGGCGTTCCGATCCGCCCCGCGGGGATCTCCGCCGCCATCCGCTTGAACATCTCCTCGATTTTCACTCCTGCTTTCTTCGCGCGATCCGCGGCCAGCGACGTCAGGCGGTCGGTCCGGATCATGCCGGGGCAGAGCACATTGACGGTCACGCCGCGCGGCGCGGACACGCGCGACAGGGACTTCGCGAAGCCCGCGACGCCCGCCCGCATCGTGTTCGACAGCGCGAGGGAGTCGATCGGCGACTTGATCGAGACGGACTCGATCGCGAGGATCCGGCCCCAGCCGCGCTTCATCATCCCCGGCGCGACGGCGCGCATCCAGTCGATGGCGGAGAAGAGCGTCGAGCGGGACGCTTCCTCGATCGCGCGGTCGGACACTTCGAGGGCCGTCCCCGGCGGGGGGCCGCCGCCGTTCACGACGAGAATGTCGGGAGGTCCGGCGTGGCGCTCCAGGGCCGCGAGGAAGGGGCGGATCGCCGCGCGCCGGCCGACGTCGAGTGGACGCCGGAACACCGGGCGGCCGGTCTCCTCCTCGATCGCCTTCGCGGCCCGTTCGAGGTCCGGCTTCCGGCGGGCGCAGATGGCGAGGCGGCACCCCTCGCGCGCGAGGCCCGACGCGACCGCGAATCCCATGCCCTTCGAAGCGGCGAGCACGATCGCAACGCGGTCCCGGATGGCGAAGTCCATGGGTCTCCTCTACGTGAAATCGAGCCGCAGGCGCTGCACGAAGTCGGTGTATCCCTGCCGGCGCCAGAAGCCCAGCGACAGTTGATTGCGGACTCCCGCGGTCACTTCGGCGTACGGCAGTCCCTTCGTCTTGAACCAGGCGTGCACCCCGTCGAGCAGGAGCGTTCCCACGCCGGTCCGGCGCCTGGACTCCGCGACGGACATCTCGGAGACGTAGCCGTAGAACTGGTGGGGCACGATGGGCGGATTCTCGAGGATGGTCGCGAGCGCGTAGCCGGCGATGTCCCTTCCTTCCTGCGCGACCAGG
>DASRJF010000322.1:0-4044 GCA_035649615.1 Planctomycetota bacterium
CAGCTTCGGCGCGTTCGTGGAGCTGGAGAAGGACCTCGAGGGCCTGCTCCACATCTCCAAGGTGGACAAGGACGCGGAGTCGTCGGCGCTCGGCGCGGGCGACGTGCTCGAGGTGAAGGTCGTGAAGCTGGAGCCGAACGAAGGGAAGATCGGGCTGTCGCTGGTGAAGGTGCTGGAGAAGGGCAAGGAAGTTCCCGCTCCCGCGCCGGCCGCGCCGTCCAATCCGCCCACGACGTCCGTCCCGGTCATCACGCCGCCTCCGCCCCCGGCGCCGACCGCGTAGTTTTCCCGCCGATCACACGACGGCCCCCGGTCACCCCGGGGGCCGTTTCATTTCCTCCCCGCCGAAGTCAAAATGACGGCATGAAATGGTTGCTGGAGATGGCCCGGAAACTGGGCCGCCTGTTCGATCCACCCTCCAAGCCGACCGAGGGCCAGTGCGGCGCCGTCGCCTTGCGATTTGCCTACAAGCGACTGGGAAAGCGCGCCTCGCTCGACGATATCTGGACCCACGTCAAGACCCCGAAGGAAGCGCTCGGCCCGGGGGCGCTGACAAGTTCCGGCCATTTGATGTGTCGTGATGCTCTCAATCGCGGCCTCCACGCCATCTACTTTGAGTCGAAATACGAGCGCGGCCTCGCCTTGCTCGAGGAGGCGCGAAAACGGAACGTCGAAGTGATTCTCCTGCACGCCACTCCGGATCCTGCCTGGCGGCACTACTCGGTCTTCGAGGGAATGGACGGGGGAAACGCCGACGTCTTCGACCCTTCCGGCCAGGGGCTCGTTTCCATGACCCGCGAGGAGTTGCTCGAAATGTGGGGCGGGATGAGCGACAACGGGAGTGGGCATTGCCTGCTCACGTTGTCGAAGGCGCCCCCGGAGGCCGCCGAGTGCGCCAGTTGCGGACTTCCCATACCTGCGGAAGTCCGGTGTCACGAACCGAATTGCCGCAACTCCGTGCCCATCGGACCCGGTTCGCTGCTGGGATGCGTCAGCCGGGATTGTCCGGAGGCGACCTGGGAATGGGTCATGTGCCCGTTCTGCGGGACGCCCATCGATGATCTGAGGGCGTGGAGCGCGTGGTAATTCGGAGCAACTCCCGCTGAACGCGCGAGTTAAAGCAGTAACAAAGGAGTTGCACCGATGAGAAATGCGATCGCGATTCTGTCGATCCTGGCCCTCCTGGCCTGCATTCCCGCCACCGCCTCCGCCCAAGACGGAGGGAAGAGGAAGCACGGGAAGCGGCACGAGGCCCTTCTCAAGAAGTTCGACAAGGACGGCGACGGGCAGCTCAGTGAGCAGGAGCGCGCGGCCGCCAAGGAGTTCAAAGCCCAGCGGCGCGGCGAAGAAGGTCGCGGGGGAAAGCTCCGCGAGAAAGTCCTGCGCCGCTTCGACAAGGACGGCGACCACAAGCTCAACGACGGTGAGCGGGAGGCGCTCAAGAAGTTCCTGGAGTCGCCTCGCGCGAGGGGCGGTAGAAAAGGCCGCCGCTAATCGCAAATCGCCATTCGTCAGAGCCGGATTTCCAGCGCCAAATCCACGAAGTAGACCTGGTCGCCGCCGTAGCCGAACGCCGCCTTCGGGATCAGCCCGAGCCGCAGGGAATCGGTGAGCTTCAGCGAGCCCCGCACGCCCAAGTAGCCCGCCCAACCGTCGTCGACGCCGTCGAGGTTGAACATTCCGTATTGGCCTCCCCCCTGCAGGGCGAACGTGAAGCCGTCGCCGCCGAGGCATTCGATGTCCACCCCGAACGAAAAGAAGAACGGCGACGACTGGGTGTCCTCGGGCGTCGTGAGGTCGCGCTCGAGTTGCGTGAACGTCGCGTCCAGCCAGATTCCGACGGCCCGGGCCTCCTCGCCGATCAGCGTGGAGACGAAGGGGGAGGGCACGCGGAACGAGACCCCGCCGCTGACTTCCGCGCTTCCTTCAAAGTCGGGGCTGAAGTTCACCAAGCCGACGTGGGGCGCGATTTCGCACGCGTCGAAATCGAGCCACTTGTCGGCACGCTCCTCCTGGGCGAACGACGCCGGCGCGGCTCCCGCGAAAACCAGGAGGGCGACCAGCGGGACGGCCCTCCTAGATGAGCGTCGTCGCCGCCACAACGCCAGGAACCCCAGCGGGATCAGGAACTCCACCCCCAGCAGGCCGCAGTATCCCGCCGACGAGGCTTCCTCCACGACGGGAGGAGCGGGACCGGGAAGGACGTTGAATCCGACGGCCACCAGGCTCGGAGAATTCGACGCGCCGCCGGCCGAGATCCTCAGGATCACGACCCGCACGCCGGAGGAGAGGCCGGCCGGATCGACGGTCACATCGATCGACTCCGACTCCCCGGCCGCCAGGTTGCCGCTGAACGACGAGACCGTCAACCACGCGATGGCGACCGCCGGGTCGACGGAAATCGTCCACGCCAGGTTCCCGGCCCCCGAGTTGGTGATCTGCACGGATTGCGACGGGGGAGAAGTCCCTCCTTCCGGCGCCTTGAAGAGCAGGGTCTTCGGTGATCGGGTGATGAAGGGCAGCGCCGACACCGTGACACCGACGGCCAGGGTCTGCGGACTGTTGACCGACCCCGCATCCGAGACCAGGACTTCGGCGGTATACGAGCCCGGCGCGAGCGCCGCGCCGGTCGCGTCGGCCGTGACGGTGAGGATTTCCGAAGAGCCTCCATTGAGCGCCCCGGAAGCGGGAGAAAGAACCAGCCAGGCGGGAGCTCCGACGGCCGTCGCGGACCAGTTCAGCGTTCCCCCTCCGCCATTCCGGATCGTCACGAAGGCGCCCGCCGGATTGGGGCCTCCCTCCGGCGCGACAAAGGTGAGCTGCTCCGGATTGATCTCGATCAGCGGAAGCGCCGAGAGGATCATCACCCCGGTGATGCCGGCTTGGTGCCCCGGGTTGCCGAGGTCGGTCACCACGACCCGGCCCACGTAAGGGCCGGCGGCCAGGCCCGCGGTGTCGACGGACACGGTCACTTCCTCGGAGGCGCCCCCGGCGAGGGATCCCGACGACGGGGCCCCGGAAAGCCACGGAGCGTCGTCGTCCAAGGACCAGTTCAACGTCCCGCCCCCGACGTTGCTGATCGTCACAATTTGAGGGGCAGGCGTGCCGCCCACCGGGCTCGTGAAAATGGAGAAACTGGGACTTACCTGGATGATGGGCGCGGGATCCAGGACCAGCTGAACGGCCACGGTCTCCTTCACCGCCCCGACCCCCAGGATTTCGATCTCGGCCTTGTACGTGCCGACCTCCGTCAGCCCCGTGACAAAAACGATCACCGGGATTTCCTGCGACTGGCCGGGCGAGAGCGTGCCGGCGGTCGTCCCCAGCGAAAGCCAAGGAGAAATACCAACCACGGCGGCGCTCCACACCAGGAGGCTTCCCCCGGTGTTCTGGATCGACAGGACTTGCGGAAACGGGCTCGGTCCGCCGAGGGGCGCGGAGAAGTCCAGCCGGGCGGGAGTCGCCTCGATCGCCGGGGGCGCCTGGACTTCGAGAGCGACGGGGACATCCCGGGGAGAGTTCGACGCGGCGGCATCTTCGAATCGGATCGTGTCGGAATAGGATCCCGCTACCAGCGCCGCGCCGACGACATCGAACGACACGTTCACGAACTGGAGGCTTCCGGGCTCCAGGCTGCCGGACGACGGATTGACGGAGAGTCCGATCCCGCCGCCGACAACGGACGCGCTCCAGTTCAGGATCGCTCCGCCGCCGTTGCGAATGCGAAGCTTGCGCGGCAAGGGATTCGGTCCTCCCTCCGACGCCTCGGCCGAGAGCGTTCCCGGCACGACCTCGATAATCGGTGGATCGGGGACGATCGTGCTGGAGATGATCAGCGTGACGTCGATGACCTGGGGCGAGTTATCGGCGTCGTCGCTCGTCACGGTGACCGTGCCGGTGTAGGTCCCGGGGGCGAGCCCCGTGACGTCCACTTCCACGTCGATTTCCACGTCGCCGCCGGCGTTGACAGGTCCGTTGCTCGCCTTACGGGCCGCGAGCCAGGGCTCCGACGGCTCCACATCGAAAGTCAACTTGCCGGTGGAC
>DASRJF010000323.1:0-2975 GCA_035649615.1 Planctomycetota bacterium
TTCGTCCCTATACTCCCCCCGCCAATGGCACGCCGCCCCAGTGTTGTCGCCGTCATCCCCGCCCGCTTCGCCGCCGTCCGGCTGCCCGGCAAGCCGCTCCTGAACGAGACGGGCAAGTACCTGGTCCAGCACGTGTGGGAGCGCGTCATCGAGGCCCGCCGCGTCACCCGCGTCCTGATCGCCACCGACGACGAGCGGATCGCGCGCGCGGCCAAGTCGTTCGGCGCCGAGGTCGCGATGACCGCCGCCGCCCTCCCGAACGGGACGTCGCGCTGCGCGGCGGCCGTCCGCAAGATCGCCTGCGACCACGTGATCAACATCCAGGGGGACGAGCCCGACATCGACCCCGCCACCATCGACCGCTGCGCGGCCCTCCTGAATGGTTGCGAGATGAGCACGGCCGCCACGACGTTCCTGCGGCCGGAGGAGGAGTCCAACCCCTCGCGCGTCAAAGTCGTGCTCGACCGCGCCGGTTACGCGCTCTACTTCTCCCGCGCGCGCATCCCGTCGGCGGGCCCCACGCTCCTGCACCTGGGCCTGTACGGCTACACCCGGCGGTTCCTCGTGAAGCTCGCGCGCCTGCCGGCGACGCCCCTCTCGGAGCAGGAGCGGCTCGAACAGCTCCGCGTCCTCGAGAACGGCCACCGGATCCGCGTCGCGGTCGTCGACACGGAAAACCCGGGCGGCATCGACACGCCCGCCGACTACGCGGCCTTCGTCGCGCGATACAAGGGCCGGCTCCAGAAGTAACCAGTTCACAGTTCGCGGGGACTGTGATATCTTGGAACATGCACCACGGATGGCGACGGAGCGGGGGGGATCGGTGACCAAGCACATCTTCGTGACCGGCGGCGTGGTCAGTTCTCTCGGCAAGGGCCTGACCTGCTCCAGCATCGCCATGCTGCTCGAGAGCATGGGCCTGCGCGTCTCGATGCAGAAGTTCGATCCGTACATCAACGTCGACCCGGGCACGATGAACCCCTACCAGCACGGCGAGGTCTACGTCACGGACGACGGCCTCGAGGCCGACCTCGACCTCGGCCACTACGAGCGGTTCACCCGGGCCGTCGTCAACCGGCACAGCAACTACACGACCGGCAAGATCTACAGCTCCGTCATCGCGAAGGAGCGGCGCGGCGAGTACCTCGGCCAGACCGTGCAGGTCATCCCCCACATCACGAACGAGATCAAGGAAGCGGTGCGCCGCATCGAGGGCCCCGACATCGACGTCGCCCTCACCGAGATCGGCGGCACCGTCGGCGACATCGAGAGCCTCCCGTTCCTCGAGGCGGTCCGGCAGTTCATGCACGAGACCGGCCGCGGCAACGCGATGTCGGTCCACCTCACCCTCGTCCCGTACCTGCGGTCGAGCCACGAGATCAAGACCAAGCCCACGCAGCAGAGCGTCAGCAAGCTGCGCGAGATCGGCCTCATCCCCGACATCCTCATCTGCCGCACCGAGGTCCCGATCTCCGACGACGTCCGCTCCAAGATCTCGCTCTTCTGCAACGTGCCGAAGGAGGCCGTCCTCGACGAGAAGGACGTGGACTTCTCGATCTACGAGATCCCCGTGATGCTCGCCGAGCAGAAGATCGACGAGCTCATCGTCGGCCGCCTGGGCCTGAAGGCGAAGAAGCCCGACCTCTCGCACTGGAACCAGATGCTGAACCTCATCAAGCATCCGGAGCGCGAGGTGACCGTCGCGATCGTCGGGAAGTACCTCGAGCTGAACGACGCGTACAAGTCGATCTACGAGTCGCTCGCGCACGCCGGGATCGCCAACCGCTGCAAGGTGAACATCAAGAAGGTGCCCGCCGACGACGTCGAGAAGGTCGGGATGGAGCGGTTCATGGCGGGCGTGGGCGGCATCCTCGTGCCGGGCGGGTTCGGCGGCCGCGGCATCGAGGGCAAGATCCGCGCGGCGCAGTACGCGCGCGAGAAGAAGATCCCCTACTTCGGGCTCTGCCTGGGAATGCAGGTCGCGGTCATCGAGTTCGCGCGCAGCGTCGCCGGGATGCCCAAGGCGAACAGCACGGAGTTCGACGAGGCGACGCCCGACCCCGTCATCCACATCATGGAGCACCAGAAGCGCGTCTCGGACAAGGGCGCGACGATGCGGCTCGGGGCCTATCCCTGCCGGATCACGCCGGGGACCCGCGCGGCCGGCGCGTACGGGGTCGAGTCCGCGAGCGAGCGCCACCGCCACCGGTACGAGTTCAACAACGTCTACCGCGCGCCGTTCGAGGCGAAGGGGGCGCGCTTCGCCGGCATCTGCCCGGCGAACGACCTCGTGGAGATCTACGAGCTCGCGGACCACCCGTGGTTCGTGGGCGTCCAGTTCCACCCCGAGTTCCAGTCGCGCCCCACGGCGGCCCACCCGCTCTTCCGCGCGTTCGTCCACGCCTCGCTCGACTATCTTCAACCCCGGTCCCGGCTAGATTCCGAGTCGATCGCCTCCCATGCCTGACGACAAGAAGGTCGACGAGTCCTGGAAAGAGAAGGCGAAGTCCGAGAAGGAACCGTCCGACCCTGCTCCGAAACCCGCCCTGAAGGGTGGCGACAGCCCCGCCTCCGAACCCACCGGAGCCTCTCCTTCAGGGCCCTCCCCGACGGGTGCCGAAGGCTCTCCTTCGGGGCCCCCACCCGCTGAATTCCCGTCGCTCGTCGCCACGCTCGCGACCAGCGCCCTCATGGCCCTGGGGGGCGATTCCGAAGCGGAAGGGAAGCCTGGCGCGCCCGACCTGGACCGGGCCCGCTACGCGATCGACATGCTCGACGTGCTCGCCGCAAAGACGAAGGGCAACCTCACCCCCGGCGAGGATCGCCACCTGGCGACGGTCCTCCACCAGCTCCGACTCGCCTTTGTCCAGGCATCAAAAATGCCGCCCGCCGGGTAGAATAGGGTTGATGAAGCTGCTGTTCGCGATGCTGGTCCTGGCGCTGGCCTCGGGATGCATGCTCGAAGGCCAGGCCCG
>DASRJF010000324.1:0-2106 GCA_035649615.1 Planctomycetota bacterium
CCCGTCTTTGCGGGACGCCGCCTCGATCTCGACCGCGAATCGGCGTCGAGCATCGCTGTAGTGGCCCAGGCGTGAGCTCATGGAGGATCCCGTCCTGCGGCCATATTCATCCGACATTTGCACCAGCCGCACGGTGACCTCTTCAGCGGAAGCCAGGTGCCTCAGGCGCCGCACGGTCATGGTCTCCACGTGCCGCGTCGCGCTTACTCCGTCCAGGGGTTGAAGGTCCAGCTTGACCAGTTCCAGGCTCTCCTCCCGAGTCAGGGGACGGGCCTCGGGATTCGCCGGCCCTGAAAAGGACAGAGCCTCATTCACGACCTCAAATCCCCGGGGAACGCGAACTTCGAGCAGGCGCTCATAAGCTCCGGGAGCAACCCAGGCGCCGGATCGTCCCAAGGGGGCGCCCATGATCGTCACGACGAAGATCACCAGGATGGAAAGCATCGATCCCAGGAAGGCCACGAGACCCAGCCCGGAACCGCGCAATTTCCCCTGCGACTGACGGATCTCGCGGAATCCTCCGAGGGAGAGCGCCAATCCCAGGAGCAGGAAGACCACTCCGAGTAGAGTGATGGAACTCCGCAATTCCCGGTTGCCGGAGAGCACGAACACGGCCAGGATCGTGAAGACGGCCCCGATCGACACGAACGCCAGGGCTGCGAGGACGAGTCCGGACATCCGCGCCTGGGCGGGCGCCTCCGGCGCCGGCTTGGAACTCTCAGCGCCCTGCTCCGTGACCCGGAGATGCCACCAGGCGACGATGATTCCGACCGGCGGGAGCGACAGGAAAAGCGCGGCGTACGCCTGGAGCCGCCCGCTTCGGGGCTCGCAACGAAAGATGGACTTCGAAGCCAGCCAGACCGCCAGGGCCTGGAGAGGCAGCAGGATCCAGAGCGCCGCGTCCCCATCCTGCCAGGTTCTCGGGCCGAACGGCTTCATTCCCTCCTCGGCGATCACGGCGATAAAGAGAATCGCGTAGGAGATTCCGACGACGGCAAGCGCCGCGGCCGCGAGCGTGGAGGCTCGGAACGGCGCCTGGATCGCGCGCGGAAGATGCTCGTCGCCCATCGGCCCGCCGGCGGGCGATCTCATCATGCGGCGCTCCCAGAGCACCACGCAGAGGACGAACGCGGCGGCGATGGCCAGGGCCTCTACCGGACCGAAGATCGCCAGGCCTTGCCCTCCGACGGGGATCGCCGTGTACATCAGGAACGAAACCAGACCGCACCCGAGGTACCCGGCGGCGGTCCACCAGCGCCACCGGGGGATCGGGCGGCCCCATCGCGCGTTGTACCGGGCGATCCCGAACAGGGCGCCCGCGACGAAGATCAGGCCCGCGGCCACAAAACCCGAGCCTTTGCGCTTTGCGCCGTAGACGGCCATGTGGCACGCCTCCGCCAGGATCACGCCGCCGAGAAAGCACAAGGCGGGCAGCAGCAGCCGGAGCAGCCACGGCATCCAGGGGTCGTTCTTGGGCCAATGGACGGCCTTGGACGCGGGCAGGAAATAGTGCGCGTCGCAGGCTTCGACGTCGGTCTTCACGTCGCCCGCCCTCTGGTACCTCCGTTCCGGCTCCGAGGCGAGCGCCTTGAGGACGATGTCGTCGAGGCGGACGTCGATTTGAACCTTGCTCGACGGCGGCTCGAACCGGCCGACGGGAATCTGCCCCGTCAGCATCTCGTAGAAGACCGCGCCCAGCGAGTAGATGTCCGCCCGGTGGTCGACCTTCATGCTCTGATACTGCTCCGGCGCCATGTACCCGGGGGTACCCATGACGACGTTGGTGACGGTCATATGCGACCCCACGGCGTCGCGGGCCAGCACGCGCGCCAGGCCGAAGTCCGCGAGCTTCACGCGCCCATCGTGGTCGACGAGGATGTTCTCGGGCTTGATGTCGCGATGGATCACGCCCTTCGAATGCGCGTAGTCGAGCGCCACGCAGATCTGGGGCACGACCTTCAGCGCCTTCTCGGGCGCCAGGGAGCGGTCCTTCATCAGGTCGCGGAGCGAAACGCCGTCGACGAATTCCATCACGAGGAAGCACAGGTCCGACTCCTGGCCGTAGTCGAAGACCTGGACGATGCCGGGGTGATTGAGGGCCGCCAT
>DASRJF010000325.1:0-4944 GCA_035649615.1 Planctomycetota bacterium
GGCCCTCCGCGTCCTTCGCCACGACCGTCACGAAGATCCGGTCCTTGCCCGCCTGCAGGAACTTGTCGTTCACCACGCTGTAGCTGCCCGACCCCGAGCCGCGGTTCCCCGCGAAGAGGTTGACGTTGTTCTCCTGGCCGAGCTGCAGGATCGGCTCGCCCCACAACGCGAACGACAACGGGCCGGAGGGATTCGGATGGAAGATCGGCGCCTCGGCGGGGGTCGAGCCCCATCGCACCGTGCTCGTCCCGGACAAACCATACCCGCCGCAGAGCGGCTCCCGGCCGGCCCACTTGATCTTGAAGTAGACGGACAAGTCCACGCCCCTCATGTACGCCCCGATCGAGAACTCCTCGTGCCTCAAGTCCAGCCCCCGAACCCGGATCGACGGCACCGTGATCGTGGCTCCCCGCTCCTCCAGCGAGCGCGCGTCGCGGGTCGACACGAACCGCTCGCCCTTCTCCGTGAGATCCCCGTTCGCGTTCAGATCGACGTAGAGGAGGTCCGGCAGGGACAGCTCCGGCGTCGACTTGTCGAGCACCGCCCACGCGCGGAAATCGCCCGTCTCGTCCAGCAGGAAGAGCGCGTACATCGGCTTTCCGACATACGCCGGCTCCTTGACGATCTTCCGCTCGATTTTCGAGTAATCGATCGTCGCGGCCGCGGGAGGAGCGGACGCGCCGGCCTGGAGGAAACCCAGCAGGACCGGAACGAGGAGAGAATTGACCATGGCTTCGCCTCCCGTGGTTCAACGGAATTCTACCCCTTCGGGTTCAAGGCCCGGGGCAATTCTGGTGGGACCCCAAACCGCGGATCGCTAGAATGCGTCCAATGGGTGTGTTTCGCCGCGCCGGTCCCTGGGCCGCCTCCATCGCGCTGCACGCGGCGCTGGGCGCCGTCGCGTTCCTCACGATCTCCGGCATCGCGAGCGAGGGCGGAACTCCCGTCGAACCGGACGCCGCGTATGAAGTGACCCTCCGGCCCGGCGGCGGCCCCAAGATCGACGACGCGCCGCGAACCGACGAACTGTCGTACGGGATCACGCAAGACACCGTCACCATCGACGAGACTCCGCTGGCGGGAGTTCCAGACCTGCCGCTGGCTTCCAGCTCCGAGCCCCCGTCCTCCACCCAGCCCGGCATGGGACTGCCGCCCCGCGCGATCCAGCACGGCGCGGTCGCGAAGTTCCCCCCGCAGGGAGGCGGGGGAGGCTCGCCCGGCGCGAGATCGGGCTCCGGAAGCGGCGTCGGCGAGGGCCGCGATGCGGGAATCGAAGCGGTTCCGCTCGATACGCCCTCGCCCGTCTATCCGGATGCGGCGCGACGCGGCAATTTGCAGGGAATCGTGATCGCCGAGATCAAGATCGACTCCCAAGGCAAGGTCGAGTCGGCCCGCGCGGCGGAGGGCTCCGGCAGCGCGCTCCTCGACGACGCGGCCCTCGCGGCCGTCAAATCCTGGCGCTACCGGCCCGCCACCCTCGGCGGCAAACCCATCCCCAGCGTCCGCCGCGTCCGCTTCGTCTTCCGGCTCGAGTGAGCGCCAAGGTCGTTGAACTTTGGACTTGGCTCCCCGTCCGGATACGATGACGGCTCCATGTGGAAAAAGGTCGCCTTCGCGTGCTCCCTCCTGCTCGGGGTCGGCCTCTTCGCGTTCTTCATCGGGAAGTTCGGCGGCGTCGAGAAGTCGATCCAGATCGTCGCCGAGGTGGGGTGGCTCGGGCTCGTGCTCTTCGTCCTGAACGCGGCGCTCGTTCCGGCGGCGCCCGCGGTGGGGTGGACGATGCTCATGCGCGCCGAGGGGCTCAAGGTCCCCGTCTGGACCGCGCTCAAGGCCGCGTTCATGGGCTTCCCCATCAATTTCATCGCCCCGTCGATGTACCTCGGCGCGGAGCCGCTGAAGGTCATCTACGTCGCGAACGCGCACGACGTCCCGAAGCGTCGCGTCCTCGCGACCATCATCGTGAGCAAGGTGCAGGAGGTCGGCGCGCTCCTCTTCGTCATGCTGTGCGCCGCGGCCATCGCGCTGTGGCGGATCGACTTCAAGAGCGAGCAACGGTGGATGCTCGTCGGCGGCATGGCGGTCCTCACCGTGTGCTTCGGCCTGGGGATCTACGCCTTCCTCGGGAACTTCAAGCCCACCGTGAAATTCATCAACCTGCTGGCGCGCTTCGGGTTCGCCCGGCGCAAGCTGGCCCGGCTCCGGACGCACGCCCACGAAGTCGAGCACATCATCCAGCGGTCCATGACGAAAGGATGGCGCACGTTCATCGCCTCGCAGGCCGTGACCCTGATCTCGGCGGTGTCGATCCTCCTCCGGCCGTGGATCTTCTTCGTCTTCGCGAAGGACCTGTGGCTGGGGACCGAGGTGCTGTGCGCGGTCTACGTCGTGACCAACCTGATCAACATGGTGCCCCACACGCCGGGCGGGCTGGGGATCTTCGAGGGCGGCATGCTCGGGCTGTTCGCGCTCCTCGATCCCGCGAAGGGGCAGCCGGAGCAGCTGGCCGCGGGGTTCTCGATCATCACCCGCGCCGCGGATGTCGTCCTGATCCTCGTCGGGATCGTCCTGATCTTCGTCCTCAACATGCGGGCGTTCGCGAAGTCGGTGGCGAAGGGCGAGCAGAAGCTGCGCATGCAGGATGCCGCGGGCGCGGTACCGGCGAAGGAGACCCGCAAGATGGTCCAGCCCGTCCCGCCCAAGGTCGAGTAGGGGTCCGGGCTCGACCCTCACGTGCGTTCGTACGTGCCGACCAGCTCCGCGTGCTCGAGGATGTGGGCTTTCATTTCCGCCAACAGCCGCTCCTTCGTCCACCCCGGCGAGGTGGCCAGGATCGCGTCGAGGGCGTACAGGCGGAAGCAGTAACGGTGGACCCCGTGGCCGGTGGGCGGCATCGGTCCCGTGTAGCCGACGCCTCCCGAATCGTTCGGCCCTTCCTGGCCGCCCCCCGCGTTCCCTTCCTTCAGTTCCTCGAGCGAGGGCGGCAGGCCGTAGAGCACCCAGTGGACCCACGGCTTGGTCGTCGGCGCGTCGGGATCGTCGCAGATGAGCGCCAGCTGGCGGGTTCCCTTGGGCGGGCGCGACCACGAGAGCGGCGGGGAGACGTTCGCCCCCTCGCCGGTGTGCTTCTTCGGAATCCGCGCGCCGGCCTCGAAGGCGGCGCTCGTCAACGCGATCGTCATGGCGTTTCCGCGTCTCGACCTCTTCGTATCTTGCGCGCCCGGCCGCCGACCGTAAAGCCCTTTCGAATGAATTCAACCCCGGAGGAATTATTGAACGTCCGCCGGGTTATACTCTGAGGCGCAGGAGGAAGTATGAGATACGTGGCGGCGATGGCGGTGCTGGCGGCCGCGGCGGGAGCGGCGCGCGCCGACGAGGTCGTGCTCCGCAACGGGGCGCGCTTCGAAGGCCAGGTGCAGGAAGGGAAGGACACCGTCACCGTGGTCATGGACATCGGGACCATGACGTTCAAGAAAATCGACGTCGCGAAAATCGACCGCGGCCCGTCGGCGCTGTCGGAGTTCGACGCGAAGCTCGCGGAGCTGAAGGCGGACGACCTCGACGCCCAGTACCGGCTCGCGATGTGGGCGCGCAAGAGGCTGCTCGACCAGCGGGCGACGCGCCTGCTCGAGGAGATCCTGGAGCGCGATCCCGAGCATGCGCGGGCTCGCGAGGCGCTCGGGTACATCCGCGTCGACGGCCGGTGGCTGACCGAGGACCAGGTCAAGATCCAGAAGGGCCTGGTGTATTTCCGCGGCGGATGGACGAGCCAGGAGATGGCCGACGAGATCCGCCGGATCGAGGCCGAGCGGGATGCCGAGTTGTCGCGGATCGCGGCGCTGGAATCGATGCGGCTCAAGGAGATCGAGGCGGAAGGCGCCATAGAGCGGAGGCTCCTCGAGGAAGCCAACTACTACGATTACAACTTTCCCCGGACCGTGTTCCTCTACGGCGGGTTCGGGTACAACCGGCTCAACTGCCAGCCGAGGCGCCGCGATCATTGCGGAAACGGGCCCCTCATCCCCAGTCACTTTCCGGTCGTCACTTCAGTCCAGGGCCCGGTCGTGAAACCCGTCGTGGCCGCGCCCTCCAGGCCCGCCCCGGCGGCCGCCGGCCGGCCCGCCCCGGTCGCGAGACGAAACTGACGGCGGGATGGTCGCCGTCCCTCCCGAACTCCTGGAGCGAATCTCCGCCTACCGACGCCGCGAAGGGGGTCTTCGCCGCGATTCCCTCGTCGACGGGGTCCGCCGCCTCTCGGAGATGTTCACGGGGGCGCGGCCGATGGAACCCGGGTACCTGTCCCGCCGCGCGCTGCGCCGGGCCTACGTCTGCTACTACCTGCCGGTCAACTACGCGCGGGTCCGCACCATCCTGCGCGAGCTCAAGGGGTTCGCGTCGGTTCCGGCCGGGGCGCGCGTTCTCGACTTCGGCGCGGGGCCGGGCACCGCGTCGCTCGCGGCGGTCGACGAGCTCGAGCGTCCGGAGCTGACGCTCGTCGACGTCGTGGACGAGGCGCTGGACGACGCGGCGTTCCTGCTGGACCGCCCCTTCGAGCGGGCGGCGGAGGCGACCGGGGGCTCCTACGACCTGATCCTCGCGGCGAACGTGATGGCGGAGCTTCCCGATCCCGGGCCCGTGCGGCGCCTCCTCGATCACGCGCTCGCGCCCGACGGATACCTGGTCCTGGTCGAGCCCGCGACGCCGGGGCCGGCGCGGCGGGTGATGGCGTGGCGGGACGAGCTCGTGTCGGCCGGCTACCGGATCGCGGCGCCGTGCCTCGGGGCGACGGCGTGTCCGATGCGGAGCCACGGCGATTTGTGGTGCCACCAGGACGCGCCGTGGGACGCGCCCCGCGGGATCGCGGAGCTGGACCGCGAGCTGGGGTTCGACAAGGAGTCGCTCAAGTACTCCTACCTGGTCGTGACGCGCGCGGGGGCGGTGCGGGCG
>DASRJF010000326.1:0-11529 GCA_035649615.1 Planctomycetota bacterium
ATGGACGACCCGCCGCGAATCAAGGTCAGCTGGAGGACCGCGGTGGGGATCGACGGCATCGCCCTCGCGAAGCCGCACGGGGGCGGCGGCCATCCGCGGGCGAGCGGCGCGTCGCTCCCCGGGACCCTGGAGGACGCCGCGGTCCGGATCGTCGGCGAAGCAATCTCCCTGCTGAAGAGCGGCAAGCGGCTGACGGAGAAAGAGGAATCGTCCATCTCCCGGATGTGATCATGGGCCCCACGCGCCGCCGCGGACCTCTCGAACGCCACGTCGAACTCGAACGGATGTTTGGGGCGGACTTCCTGCCCTTGGTCCGACCCAAAGGGGCGGCGACAATTAAGCCCAGCCAGCACCGCGCCGAAGCTCAGACCGGAACGGACCGAAAGAGACGGGAACAAGAGCGAAGGCGGGAGCCGGCGGAAACCCTGCCCCCGGAGTTCGCCACATTTCGCGACGAGGTCCTCGCGTGCCGCAAGTGCGGCTTGTGCGAGACGCGGACGCAGGTCGTCTTTGGCGTCGGCTCCCTCCAGGCGCCCGTCGTGTTCGTGGGCGAGGCGCCCGGGGCGGACGAGGACCGCCAGGGCGAGCCGTTCGTGGGCCGCGCGGGCCAGCTTCTCACGCAGTCGCTCGCGAAGGTCGGCGTGAGGCGCGACCAGGTGTACATCGCCAACATCCTGAAGTGCCGCCCCCCGGAGAACCGGACGCCGCGGCCGGACGAGATGGCGGCCTGCCTTCCCTACCTCCTGAAGCAGCTCGAATGGATCAAGCCCGGCCGCATCTGCGCCCTGGGGAATATCGCCGTGCAATCCCTCCTGGGGACGACGCTGGGGATCTCCAAGTTGCGCGGCCGCTACCACGATTTCCAGGGCCGGAAGCTTTTCGCGACGTTCCATCCGGCCTACATCCTGAGGAACATGGGCCAGACGCCCATTTTCGAATCCGACTTGCGAACGGTTTGCCGAGATGCGGGTCTCATTGGATGATTGGCGATTGGCGATTGGCGATTCATGGCCAGGCCCGCCACCATGACTTGTGTGAGGCATGGCAGCGGGTCGATTCAGGCGAGATCCCTCTTAAGACCGCTAATCACCATTTGGCCGAGACACCGTTTCGAGGAATCGGGCAATCGCTAATCGCCAATCGCAAATCGCTCCTGGAAGCCGGGGATTTTCGCACGGGTCAAGGCTCTCTTTGCTTGCACGACTCTCTTTCCACTTCTAGACTTTGCACGGTTTTCACGATTCGCATCGTCTGATTACTTGTAACGTTGGAGGCATGGTTCGCGCAGGTCCGGACGGCCGGGACGCCAGGCGTGTCCAGGCGGTCGAGTCGCGCGGAAGGGAACAGGTCGCCGGGTTTCGATCCGGCGGACCCTGATCGAGAAATTAGACCGGTAGTCCCGATCCCCCGCCGACCCCGCCCCTCGCCGGCGGCGCCCTGAGCGCCGACCCTTTCCCCGCGCGCGCCTCCCGGTAAGGCGATCCTGTTTTTTCACGCCGCCCCGCGGCGGCCAGAAAGGGCGCACCATGGGCAGAGGCGTCTGGGGCATCGACGTCTCCAAGTTCTCGGTCAAGGCGGCGCGGCTCGAGGCCGGCCCCTCCGGCATGGTCCTCACGCAGATCGGCGTCATGCCCTACGAGGGCACGGACTCCGGGGAACCCGTCAACCTCGACAGCGAAATCCGCCACAGCCTCGCCGAGCTCAAGGTCCGGCTGAAGATCGGGTCCGAGCGCGTTGTCCTCTCCCTCCCCGGCCACTCCACCTTCAACCGCCTCATCAAGCTGCCCCCGATGCAGGAGGGGAAGCTCGAGGAGGTCGTCCGGTACGAGGCCCAGTCGCAGATCCCCTTCCCGATCGACGAGGTGATCTGGGACTACCAGTTCGTCGAGCGGAACTACGCCCCCGGCGAGGAGAAGGAAGTCATCCTCTTCGCGATCAAGAAAGAGATCGTCGAGCAGTTCCTCGCCAACATCGCGGACCTGGGGCTGAACGTCGAGGCGATCCAGTTCGCCCCGGTCGCGCTCTACAACTTCCTGAGCTACGACCAGGACGTCGGCACCTCGTGCATCGCCATCGACATGGGGGCCGACAACGCCGACCTCCTCGTCGTCGACGGCGCGAAGTTCTGGATCCGGAACCTGCCGATCACGGGCAACGACATCACGAAATCGCTGCAGAAGGCGTTCAAGGTCTCGTTCGCCGAGGCGGAGAAGCTCAAGCGGAAGGCGGCGTCGACCCCCCAGGCGCAGAAGATCTTCAACGCCGCCCAGCCCGTCATCCGCGACCTCATCGGCGAAGTCCACCGGTCCATCGGCTACTACAAGTCCATCTCGAAGCAGGTCCGGTTCGAGAAAGTCCTGGTCCTCGGCAACGCGTCGCGCTTCGTGAACTTCCAGAAGTTCGTCTCGCAGACCCTGCAGATGCCCGCGGTGCGCGTCTCGAAGCTGAACCGGATCGCGATCGGGGGCTCGCTCGACGCCGCCACCGTCTCGGAAGACCTCACCACCATCAGCACGTCGATCGGGCTCGCCCTGCAGGGCTGGAACGAGAGCAACAACCGGGTCAACCTGCTGCCGCCCGCCTTCCGCAAGAACCGCGAGATGAAGCGGAAGCAGCCCATGGTCGCGGTCGCCGCCGCGGGCCTGCTGGCTCTCGTCGGCGCGATGTGGGTGATGGCGGACTCGGAGGCCGGCACCCTGGCGAGCAAGCTCGCGGTGTCCAAGAAGCTCACGGGCGAGATCAACGACCAGAAGTCGAAATTCGAGGACGCCAAGGCGGCGGCGATGCGGTCCGAGCTGCCCGTGCGCGCCATTGAATCGCTGGACCGGGAACTCGACCCCATCCTGAGAGTCATGAACCTGGTCCACGCGAACATCGGGGACAACGTGGCGCAGGCGCCCACCCGCCGGTTGTGGATCGTGGAATGGGAGGTCCAGGACGAACCCGCCCAGCATGTGACGGTCGAGCGGTCGGGCCGCCCGGGCCGGGACGTGCAGCGCGAGTGGGATCCCGCCCGCAAGCTCAAGTTCCGGATCGAGGTCGCGGTGGAATCCCTCGAGCGCAGCAAGGAACTCGTGTACGCCCAGATCCGGAACGATCTCCTCGGCATCTCGAAGGACACCGCGCCCTACACCCCGACCGCGGGCAAGAAGTCCGTGGTCCGGGAATTCAACCTCCAGCGCGGGGCGAGCCTCGCCCGGTTCGAAGTCGTGGTCAAGGATCGCATCGACGAACTGAAGCCCGCGCGGCTCATCTCGAAGGAAGCTCCGCCCACCCCGAAGGGCCGGTACCAGCTCGCGGACGTCATCATCGAGATCCCCATGGGCAAGGCGCCGGAGAAGCCCGCCGAGGCCGGCAAGTAAAAGGAACGACATGGACAAGCTGAGGCAGAACAAGTTCCTGACCGGGATGGGCGTGCTCGCCGGCGTCGCGGCCGTGGCCTTCGGCATCCTCGTCGTCCCGCAATGGACCGACGCGGGAACGAAAGCCAAGGCGATCGCGGCCAGTGTCGGGAAGATCACCAAGGAACTGGAGGATCTGCCCGGGGATCCCAACGTCAAGGCCTGGGCCGACCACTCGGAGTCCTTGAAGAAGCGGTACGCGGGCAGCCCGGCGGGAGGCCTCCTCAAGCAGCAGACGCTCGACAAGAACCTGGGGCAGTGGTTCGACGGAATCGAGGACAGCAGCACGCTGTCCACCTTCTATACGCCCTATGACGACCAGCGGCAGAAGCTCGAAGAAGAGCTGCTGGAAAAGGGCGTTCTCCTCGGGTCGCCCCAGGACAAGGACGGCGTGCCGTTCGAATCGCGCCAGCCCGGGTTCAACTGGGTGACCCGCACCGACATCGTGCGCGCCGGCAGCACGGACGACGAAATGAAAGCCAAGGAACTCCTCCAGAAGCGGTTCAACATCAAGAGAGCCATCGTCAACGCCGTCACCGCGGAGGTCGACAAGAAGGCCCGGCCGAGGCGGCTTCTCGACGTCACGTTTCTGGAGAAATTCCCGTACGCCGCCGTGTCCTCCGGAGCGATCACCGACGCCACGGGCGGCAAGACGTACTTGATCCCCATCGACTACACGCGGTACGCGGGATACGCGGGGCCCGGCAAGGGGAATTTCACGGAACAGCTCCTGCCCCGCAACGGCGACAGGCCGTTGCCGGCGGCGGAGGCGGAGGCGTCCAAGCCGGGAGAAACGGCGCCTGCTTCGGCGCCGGCGTCGGACGACAAGAAGGAGCTGCCCCTGGGCAGAACCCTGACCTTCGGATTCGCCATGGTCATGGACTACGGCGACGTTCCGGTCCTCGTCCGCAATCTCGTCGCCCCTTCCGTGGAGCCCGACCTCAATCTCTCGATCGTCGGCCTGAACGTCTTCGTCCACACGCCGAATCCGGCCCAGAAAAAAGAGACCTTCAGGATCCCGCCCTCCAACGAGGAGGAGATCCAGGAGAAGATCCGGCAACTGAACGCGGCCGCTCAGCCGCCGCAGGTTCACGTTTACATCACGTGCCAGGTTTTCGACTTCAATCCGGCGGCCGTCCCCTCGTTCATCAAGCCGTAGGGACGCGGACCGGCCCGGAAACCCACCAGGGAGTCAGGCATGCAAGACGAAGGCGGCGCGAAGAAGGTGAACCCCGTGCTGGAGAGGCACTGGGAAAAGCTGGTCCTGGGCGTCGTGGCGGCCCTGGCCGTGGTCTACCTCGGCACCCGCTTTTCCGGTCCGGGCGACGCCGCGGCGAAGAGCGTCGACCGCGCGGCGAGCAGTTTCCAGGCCAAGAAGAACCAGTCGAATCCCAAGAGCGATGCGCCCAAGTCGATCCCTGACCACGTCATCCCGCCGCCCGGTGCCGCCAATCGCGCGCCCGCCACAACGGCGGGAAATCCGACGGAATATGTTGCCGATATCACCCGGGGTCCCGGACCCACGCCGACCAAGTTCGTATTTCCGAAGGTGACGCTGGCGCCCGCCGTCCCGAAGCCCGACGGTGTCGAACTCTCGTGGACGCTGGGAGAAGTGACGATCGACCCCGCTGACAAGAACAAGCCGGTCGCCGTTCCACGCGCCTCCTTTATCTGGAAAGTGGAGCGTCGCAAGAAGGGCGGCGAGTGGGAAGTAAAGGAGCCGGAGCTGAAATCGGACTTGCTGAAGTACCAGGACACGAAAACCGAGCCCAAGACGGAATACGAATACCGATTGACCCTCGGGTCGACCGAACCCCAGTACACGCGGACCAATCCGTCGAAGTGGCTCAAGGAACCCGTGGGGCCGCCGGTATCCGCGAGCACGCCCGGGGTCTGGCTTTTCGACTTCAGCAACATGCTTTCCGATCCCGACGCCGATGTGCCGAAACCCGGGCAGGCGTACGTGACGATCCTGAAATTCGATTCAGATGCGGGGTGGGTGGAATGGAAGAAGATCCAGCACGAAGGGGACCTCCTGGGCGTAATCATGGAAGGCGGAGTCGAGGTTTCGAAGCACCGCGTCTCCAGCAAAAAGCTCGGGAAGACGGTGTCGGTCGATTTCAAGTCCGGCGCGCGGATCAAGAAAATCACGACGGGCAAGCTGGTTCTCTATGACTACGAGGAGTGCAGGCCCAAGCGGGACGAGGGAGGCGAACTCCAGTGCGAGGGCCCTAAGCCGGTAAAGGGAGCCTCGTACAAGGTGGACGAGCTCCTCTACACGGACGAAGATGGCAAGCCGGTGACGTTCACCAAGAATGCGGGTCCCGGACCGGTCACGCCGTTCCGTTGCGAAAAGCACGGCGGCGCGCCGCCGCCGAAGGAGCTGACCGCCGAGGAGAAGGCCGCGGCCAAGGCCAAGGACGCCGAGGTCCTGCTCGAGGAGGCGGATGTCCTCTGGAACAAGGGAACGCCCGAGGACCAGAAGAAGGCCATACCCAAATACAAAACGCTCATCGAGCGCTTCAAAGATGTGGAAATCGTCAAGTCCCGCCTCAAGGAACTGACGGAGCGCAGCAAGAAGAAGTTCGAGTAGCGACCCGGTCCCGCCGACACTTCAAGAAAGCCGCGTCCCTTGGGGCGCGGCTTTTTCGTTGATCGGGTCTTCACGTCCAGTCCTGCCGGCGCAGCCCCACCCCTCCCCCTTCCCCATTCCCTATTCCATTCCCGCTTCCATCTTCCATATTCCACATTCCATCTTCCGGGTTTTCGCAGGATTTCCACTTTTCCTTGCGTCCAGAAAGGTGATGCCTATACTCGGCGACTGATTTCCACGGCCCAGACCCAGCGGAGCGACTCTCTATGAAGACGCCGAAGATCCTGCTCAGCGCCCTCCTCCTCGTCGCGGCGGCCTGCAGTTCGGGCCCCGACCAGAACGGAGGCGCCGACGCCGCGCCCAAGCCCGACGGCGCCCCCAAGGAAGGCGCGGCTCCCGCGGGCGAGGCCCACGAGGGGCAGGAATGGGACGCGCTGCACCGCAAGCTGGTCGGCCAGTCGCGCGTCGACGAGCAGGAGAAGGCGGCGCAGTCCGAGGAGCACTACCGGCTCGCGCTCCGCTACTACGACGCCGGGGATTTCGAGAAGGCCGAGGCCGAGTGCGCGAAGGCCCTCAGCCTGAATGAGAAGCACGCCGCCTCCCACGCCCTGATGATCGAGGTCCAGTTCGCCCTCGGCAAGGGACGGGTCACGCCCCAGAGCCTCGAGTTCGAAGCGATCATCCAGATGGCCGCGGCGAAGCAGCAGCAGGTGATCTTCGAAATCCGCGAGGCCATGGACAACGGCATCCGTTCCTACAACCTCGGGAACTACGACGACGCCGAGCGCCATTTCCGCACGATCCTCGAGTACGCGAAGTGGCTGCCGACGGGCGTGGAGCTCGAGCGCCAGCGCCAGCACGCGGCGGAGCTGCTCGAGCGGACCAAGCTCGCCCGCCACCAGAAGAAGATCGACGAGGACAAGGCGCGCCAGGCGATCATCGAGGACCAGCGGGCGCGCGAGGAAGTGCGCCGCAAGCTCGACCAGCGCCGCGAGCTCGAGCTCCTCTTCTCCCAGGCCCAGATCCACTTCGAGAAGGAGCAGTACGGGAAGTGCATCGACGTCTGCGAGCGCATCCTCTACATCGACCCGAAGCTCTCCAGCGTCGACGAGATGAAAATGATCGCCCAGCGCCTCAACCACGTGAAAGCGGACCGGGACACCACGCGCTCCTACATCGAGCAGTGGAAGCGCACGTTCGAGAACATCGAGCTGCTCGGGACCGTCCAGGCCGAGGAGCTGACCTTCCCCGCCCGCGAGCTCTGGCTCGAGGTGATCCGCCGCCGCAAGCCCAAGGGCATCCTCGGGACCGACGAGGGCGCCATGAGCGAGGCGGACACGGAAGTCATCAACAAGATCCGCACGATCCAGATCAACCTCGACTTCCAGAACGCCGACATCCGCGCCGTCATCGACTACATCCGCGAGATCAGCGGCCTGAACATCGTCATCGACACGCGCCAGATCGCGGACCCCTCGACGTACACCTACCCGACGCTGAGGCTGAAGGACGTCACGATCTCGGCCGTCTTCGACATCGTCCTCGGCGGCAAGGAACTCGCCTACTCCGTCGAGTCGGGAATCATCGTCATCACGACCGCCAAGGCCGTGAAGTCGAAGGTCCAGCTCGACATGTACAACGTGCAGGACATCACCTACGGCCTGCAGGACTTCCCCGGCGTGAACATCACGCTGAGCGAGGACGCGCTGGGCGCGTCGACCCAGGCCGAGGAGGGCGCCAAGCCCGTGTTCGACGGCGAGGCCCTCGCCAACCTGATCAAGGCGACGATCGAGAAGAGCAACTGGGACGAGGCGAACGGCCAGTCCTGCGTCTTCCAGAACGGCCTCTTGATCGTCCGCAACTCGATCGACGTCCACCGCAAGGTCCGCAAGTTCCTCAACGACCTCCGGTCCTCGACGGGCATCCTGGTGGCCGTGGAGTCGAGGTTCCTGACGGTCGAGGACAACTTCCTGCAGCAGGTCGGCATGGACTTCCGCGACGTGGACGGCGCGCGCGTGGCGGGCGTCCTGTCGCTGGACGACATCAACCCCGCCTTCTCGACGCTGCCGGGCTCGCAGTTCTCGACCTTCATCGATCCGGACGGCGGCGGCGGCCCGCTCGCCGTGAGCTCGCCCGGCATCACGGGGACGTTCGGCGACAACATCGTGCGCAACATGGGCGCGCGCATCCAGAACATCATGGTGAACGACTCGGTGCTCCAGCGGTTCTACCAGTCGGCCATCTCCCCGCTGGGCGGCATGTCCCTCCAGTACACCCTGCTCGACGACATCTCGCTCGAGGCGATCGTCCGGCTCGTCAGCCGCAGCACGCGCCAGCACCAGCTCGTGGCCCCGAAGCTGACGCTCTTCAACACGCAGCGCGGGAACATCCGCATCGCCAACCAGTTCGCGTACATCAAGGATTACGACATCCAGGTCGCCGTCGCCGCGGCCGCGGCCGACCCGATCCCGAGCGTCGTCACCGACGGCATCTCGCTCGACGTCCGGCCCATCGTCAGCGCCGACCGCCGGTTCGTCACGATCGAGCTGCGCCCGACGGTGGCCACGCTCTTCCCGCTGCCGCCGCAGGTCTTCGGCATCAACATCTCGGTGGCCATCCCCGGCAACGTCGTGACGCCGACCCTGACGCTGCTGGTCGAGACCCCGATCCTGAACGTCCAGTCGCTCCGGACGACGGTCATCATCCCGGACCGCGGGACGCTGCTCATCGGCGGCCTGACGGTGTATTTCGAGGAGGACGCCCAGAGCTCGATCCCGCTGTGGCGGAACATCCCGATCCTGGGCAACCTCGGCTCCGAGAAGGTCAAGGGCCGGCAGCGCCGGCAGCTGCTCATCCTCCTCCGGGCGAAGATCATCATCCCCGACGAGGAGGAGCGCCGGAGGTTCGACTAGGGCCCGCCGGGGGGACCGGGGGCGACGATTGCATCGGAAGGCTGGACACACGCTGCGAGGTGACGGAATGAGGCATGCTTGGTGGATCCGCGGGGTCCTGGCGCTTGTCGCCGCCTGGTCGTTCGGCATCGGCTGCTCGGGCGGGCCTGAAGAGGCGCCCCCGGCGGAAGGCGCCCCGCCGGCGGACGCGCCGAAGGCCGAGACCCCGGCCGCGCCCGTCACCCCGCCGCAGGACCCCGGCAAGATCGAGGCCCAGGACGAGAACTGGCGGAAGATCGCCGAGGAAGTCGCCAAGTCGCGCACCGTCCAGCAGCAGGAGAAGTTCACCGAGTCGTCCGCCCACTACGAGCGGGCCCTCGAGTTCCACAAGCGCGGCGACTTCGAGCGCGCCAAGGAATCGGCCACGAAGGCCATCGACGCCTGGCCGGCCAACCTCGAGGCCCGCAAGCTCCTGAGCCAGATCAACGCCCTCCTCACCGGCCACGGGGCCCAGGGCGCCAGCGCCGAGCAGGAGCGCATCCGCGATGAGATGCGCGTCCAGATCGAGCGCGCCCAGCTCGAGATCACCTCCCTCATCCGCGAGGGCGACCGGTACCGCGCCGTCGGCGACTACGAGAACGCCCTCCGCCAGTTCGAGGAGGCGGAATTCAAGATCAAGAGCATCCCCTACAACCTCAAGGCGATGAAGGACCTCCTCCCCCGCGTGGAGGAGTACATCCGCCGGACCCGCGAGGCGAACCTCGAGGCCCAGCGCACCCGCGACGAGAACCAGCGCGCCCTCGCCGTCATCGAGGCCGCCGCCTACGAGCAGGCCCGCAAGCGCGAGGTCCTCGAGACGATCGCCCACCTGCTGGAGCAGGCCTACATGGCCTTCGACCAGCGCCGCTTCGACAAGACCATCAAGCTCTGCGACGAGGTGATCTCGATCGACCCCCACTACACGGTGGCCATCGAGCTCAAGGAGGACGCCCAGAAGGTCCGCCACCGCGAGGAGTACTACGACTTCCTGCGCGTGAAGGTGGAGAACTGGAAGAAACTGACCGACCAGGACGACGAGGCCGTCATCCCCTACGCGGACTCGGTCGTCTTCCCCAGCGCCGAGGAATGGGCCGAGATCTCCCGCCGCCAGACGACGTTCTCGAGCCTGCAGGCCGACGGCGGCGCCGACGATCCCGAGATCCTCGCCATCAACCGCCAGCTCGACACGATCAAGATGACCCTCGACTTCCAGAACCAGAAGCTCGAGGACATGGTCGCGTACATCCGCGAGTTCACCGGCCTGAACATCTTCATCGAGCAGAACCTCGGCGACAAGTTCGACCCGACCAAGCAGGTGACCTTCCGCGTCCGCGACATCCAGCTGCGCACGGCGATGCGCCTCATGCTCGACCAGTTCGAGCTCGACTACACGATCGACGAGAGCCGGATCATCAAGATCACGACCCGCGACAAGGCGGGCGGCCGGGCCGTCCCCGAGCTGCACGACATCCGCGACATCCTCGTCCGCATCCAGGATTTCGCGGGCCCGAAGGTCGAGCTGACGGCCCCCGGCGGCGCCGGCGCGGCCCTCGCGGGCGCGTCGTTCACGCTCGAGGAGCCCAAGGAGTCGTCGGTCTCCGAGGAGCAGATCGTCGACCTCATCAAGGACAACGTCGCCCCCGGCTCGTGGGAAGGCGAGTACACGATCGAGAAGACGCCCAACCAGCAGCTCATCGTGAACCACACGCCCAAGGTCCACAAGGAGCTCCAGGAGTTCCTGAAGCGCCTGCGCAGCTACACGGGCACGATGGTTTCCGTGACGGCCCGCTTCATCGCCTCGCACGACGACTTCCTCGACGACCTGGGCGTCGACATCATCAACCGGCCCCCGGTGGGCGGCTACGACATCGGCGGCGTCGGCTTCACCGACATCGACGAGCGCGCGGACAGCGCCCCGGGCGCCCCGGGCTCCGAGGTCGGCCCCGGCTTCGTGACGCGCGAGAGCGCGCGGCTCGAGACCTACGACCTTCGCGCCCAGACGTTCCACACGCTCATGCGGTTCGACCCGCAGAGCCGCACGGGCATCGACCCCCTGTCGAACAAGCTCTTCAACCAGGGCGGCCTCGGCCTGCAGTACCAGTGGCTCGGCGAGCAGGCCCTCCAGACCGTCCTGCGCGCCGTCCACAAGGAGCAGAAGGCCACGATCGTCCAGGCGCCCCGCATCACGGTCTTCAACACCCAGCGGTCGCACCTGCTGGTCCAGACCCAGCGGCCCTACATCTCCGACCTGGAGCCCCAGATCTCGACCCTGGCCGCGGCCTACGACCCCGTCATCAGCGTCCTGACGGAGGGCATCGTCCTCGACGTCCGCCCGATCGTCTCCAACGACCGCAAGTACGTCACCCTCGAGCTGCGCCCCTCGCTGGCCGAGCTCCAGACGATCCGCAGCATCGACATCAACGCGGGCTCCGGCGCGGGCGCGGGCATCGCGCCGGCGATCATCCAGCTCCCCTTCATCGTCATCCAGCGCGCCGAGACCACCGTGACGATCCCCGACCGCGGGACGCTCATGATCTCGGGGTTCAAGGACATCATCATGAAGGACCTGAAGTCGGGCGTGCCGATCTTCGACTCGATCCCGGTG